>JAHQWE010000033.1 GCA_019633985.1 Acidiferrobacterales bacterium
ACCAGGTTCTGCGAACCGTCGATCCGTTTCATCTGGCGTCAGTGGATCGCTGACATACAACCCCAAACGATGCATATCGCTTTCCTGCAACTCGCAGGCGATAGGGAATGTCCAGCCAAACTCAGTTAAATCCTGTTGTACTTTTGTGGCCGGATCTGCAGATGCAACCAGGATATCGAACCCGGCTTCCGACCACTCTGCTTGCATCGTCTCCAGGTTATTGAGATACATTTTGCAGCGGCCACAGTGCTTGCCTCTGTAAATCACAAGAAGCATCCACTTCCCGGTAGGATTGCCCACTTCAATGGAGTTGCCTTCCAGGTCTTGAACAGAAAACGTCGGAAGTACTTCTCCCGCTGCGGGTTTAGGGGTGGGTTGGTTCATTGAGGCAATATTTAAAGTGATTGGGGGTGAAAGTGCTTTTACACCGATGCGCAAGAATTTTATCATTACCATTCACAGATTATCAGACCGTAAAATAGCATGAGTAAAAATGGACACTGCCTTTGTAAGAAAATTCAGTTTAGTTATCGTGGCGACGAGAACTGGCGTGGGCATTGTCATTGTGAAAGCTGCAGAAGGCAGACCGCCTCGCCGTTTACGACTTTTATGGGCATTGATCACAATCATTGGCAATGGACTGCCGCGCAGCCTGCTGTCTACGAATCAAGCCCTGGTGTAAAACGCTATTTTTGTGATCAATGTGGTGCGCCGGTTGCTTACGAATCTACGAAGTATCCGCATGAAATTCACTTTTATGCGAGCTTGTTGGAGGACCATAGTGACTTTCAACCGGATAAGGAGTTTCACAAGGATGAAAAAGTGAACTGGGTGTCGCTAGAGAAAGATCTGCAAACATAAGAACCAATGAAACTGGACACTGCTCCATAGACAAAATACGTACCGAATGCTAACGCTAAAACCCAACTGCGAGTGTTGCGATAAGGATCTACCACCTGCATCGCAGGAAGCAATGATTTGTAGTTACGAATGTACGTTTTGCGCGGATTGCGTCAGAACCATATTGTGGAACGTATGTCCGAACTGCGGGGGAGGCTTTGTGCCGAGACCGATCAGGCCGAGAGAGGCAAGGAGAAAGAATGTCAGTTTGACCCATCAGCCCGCCTCCGCGGAGAGAGTCCATTCCGCGTACACTCGGGATGAGTTGCTCGAATTCTCGTCGCGGGTGAAATCGATACTGCCCGAAGATAGATAACCTTAACCACAAGCTCACTTACTACCCAAGTTACTCAGGAAAAATTATGAAGACAGTGCAACTACCCGATGGTACTCACGTTCCCGCTCTTGGTCAGGGGACCTGGCACATGGGTATGAATCGATCTTCTTTCAACGCAGAGGTCGAGGCGCTGCGTTATGGAATCGAACAAGGTCTTACTCTGATAGATACCGCAGAAATGTATCACGATGCGGAGCTGGTGGTTGCCGAAGCGATTAAAGGATTGAAAGATCAGGTTTTTATTGTGAGTAAGGTACTTCCTGGCAATGCCTCTCGCTCAGGCACCATTGCGGCTTGTGAAAATAGTTTAGAACGATTGGAGATCGATTGTCTGGATCTGTATTTATTGCATTGGTCAGGGAGTTATCCGATCGAGGACACGCTAGAGGCGTTTAACCAGTTGGTGAAAGACGGGAAAATCAAGCGCTACGGTGTGAGCAATCTTGACCCAAGAGAGTTGCGCCGAGCATTGGACGCACCATATGGTGAACATATCGCCACTAATCAGGTGCTTTATAATTTGCATCATCGCGGTATTGAGTGGGATTTACTACCGCAGTGCGAAGAAAGAAATATTCCGGTCATGGCCTATTCGCCTTTGAATCAAGGCCACCTGGCGCCAGAAGTGTTGAATCAAATTGGCATGCGACATAACGTCAGCGGATATCAAGTCGCACTTGCCTGGGTGCTACAGAGACAAAACGTAATTGCCATTCCCAAGGCCGCGAAGTCCAAACACATTGATCGAAATTTGATCGCTGCAGAAATTGAGCTTACCTATGAAGAGATCAAACAACTGGATATCGCGTTCCCACCACCGAAGAGTGCCGTACCTCTCGAAGTGATTTAGATTCAACTCCAAAAAGAGTGGGAAACAATGAAAATTAAAATTGATGATCTAAGTAGCCCAGTAATCGCAGAGTTTCTGGCGGCACATCTGGAAGACATGCGCTCAGTGTCTCCACCAGAGAGTAAGCATGCCCTGGATCTCGACGGTTTACGACAACCCGATGTGACATTTTGGACAATTTGGGATGATGAATTTCTGGCTGGGTGTGGGGCACTTAAGCGTTTGGATCACCAACATGCTGAACTTAAATCTATGCGAACCTCACCGCTACTAAAAAAGAGAGGTGTTGCTTCAACACTTCTGAGACATATCCTTCAATTCGCTTGTGAAGAGGGCATTGAAAAGATTAGTCTCGAAACTGGTTCGATGTCTTTTTTTGAGCCAGCGCGAAATTTGTATTCAAAATTCGGTTTTAATACCTGTCCGCCGTTTGCAGATTATGAGGAAGATCCTAACAGTGAGTTTATGAGCATTGATCTACGGAAATTTGACACGACCCCGGACTGAAAAATATTGGGTTTAATCTGAGGAAGTGACCCCTCAATTCAGTTATCACTCTTCGCCGATTGTCTGATTTTTGGCTCGTCACTAACATGGGGGTCTCGAGTGATGTCCTATCAAATTCTAGATTCTCAACTTGGCGGGACAAGAGCGCCGTTACCTCGCTGTTCCATGCTATGAATCAGTGTCTTCATACTCTGTGTTCCAATTCCGTCTTGCCACTGTAGAGGCTCTCATTTCTTTACAGACAACGATAGATCTTGGTTCTGAGTCAAAAGAAATGGTATTACTTTCTAGAGACCACCACTAGGTATTTGCCAAGATAAACATGTGGTAGCCAAATTCGTGAGCGAACTGTGTACACACGTTCACTTCATGTCTAATATCTTTCAGGGCTCCGGAAGAGGGCATTTCGGGCTCAAGTTCCGCAACTCGCGCCCCTAGAGGGTTGAAATAATTCAACCATGCCTCCTCGCTCATCGAGAAATCTTCGACGACTCGATATCCAGCTTTACCAATTTGGGCGATCCGCGTTTTTACAAGTTGAATATCCGGGTACTCCCGATTCCATAAGTCAATGGACTCACCGCTAGGGGTATCAGTTCTCCAAACCATGTCGCTGATTACCAGATACCCTGGGTCTTGTAAGAATGGCTTCCACTGCCGTATTGCGTTTTCAACACCCATTATGTAAGCGCTTCCTTCAGCCCAGATAAGGTCAAAACAATGGTTGGCAAAAGGAAGGGCCGTCATGCTTGCGTTCACCGTCATTAGTCGGTTGGGCATGTCTAACTGTTCAAATCGCTGCACTAACCGATCAAGTGCAGTTTGTTCATTGTCTAACGCGATGATATTCGCCTCGCTATAAGCAGCGAGTGTTTTGGTCGCCAGACCCTTGCCACAGCCAATTTCTAGAATGTTTCGTGGCGCTGTTGGCACCAGTGAGAATGCTTTTTGTGTGTCATCCTCACTACCTGGTCCCCAATATTCCAAGGTCTCATATACCTTCAAGAAGTCAGCCATATAAGCATCGTGTTCGTTCATGTCTTTTGATCACCACTGAAATCGCACAGTTTCTTTTTCACTACCAACTAGCTTATTTAGTCAATCAAGCAGAGCATCTGGAGCTATTTCGTTTGAGTCATCGCGCCACAATTAGGTTTCTACCTGCGTAGCATTACTGCATGTAGATGTTTTGGACGCCGTTTTGTTCAATCGCCTTGAGTTGAAATCTACAGATGTCTCACCAGCGCTCGTGTAAGAATTTACCCTTGAAATTTTGGGATACAGGGAACATTGCGTAACCTCGGGGTCACTTTGACGAAGGCACTGTCTTTCCAAATTTAACCCGCAATATCCTGGTGAATTTCTCTATCACTTTATTGTTGGTTCATCGATCGATAGTCGGAGCGTAAGTACCAAAACAGAGATCAGTTGGTGTACTGATCCTTGAGGATATTCCGGTGTCCAGTAAATAGAGAAGCGGTTGTTTAGATTCAAATGCGTATACAAAGTATCTCGTGTCTAAAAGACAACGTTCTGAATACTAAACGAGTGTAGCTTCGATTACCTTTTCCGCAACCGTGGTTTGAATGGCCGCATCGCCAAAGTGTCGGAAGCGTTATCCCGACTTCCCGGGTTTTAAATCTGCGAGTGTAGATTTAAGCGCATGCATCCATCCCTCTTCATCGTAAAGGTAGTACTGCATCTTCATTGTAAATGCGGCCCCGGCGATGATCGATATCAGACTAATCGGCGCACCCAAAGCCAATGTGGAAAATCCGCTCACACCCTGGCCGATGGTACAACCCAGCGACAGGACGCCACCGAAACCCATTAGCACACCACCATATAGATGGTTTACCAGATCGCTTCGATCATTAAAGCTTTCCCAGCGGAAAGTGCGCGTGATAACACTGTAGACCAACGCGCCAGCGATCATGCCAAGCACTACTGCAATTCCAAAGTTGATTGTTGCGCCAGTGTAAGTCATTAAAAAGGAGAGAGTGTTTCCAACTGGGGCAATGAATGACGCCGCTTCAAGCTGTAGTGGATCGAAATCATCAAACCCCAACACACCTGTGACGTACCAGGCGCCAACGATCAAAACACCCAAGCCGATGCCTGCAAGCCAGTTATCAAAGCTGCTGCGAAGTTCCTTGTCTCGAAATGCCAAGGTGAAGGCAGCAGTCGCAATGATGGTTGTAATGATGATCGCCACCGCGGTTGCACTGATTCCTGTCAAATTGCTGAGCATATGCGGGATGCCCTGGCTTTCAAAACCGTTGGCTTCCAGATCGACGGTAGATGCGCCATTAATTTCCAGACGGAGCAGGGCGAATAATCCACGCAAGGTCATGTAGGCGGTAATTGCGAGAACAATTGCGAGCACGAGCGACTTGAGATTTCCACCACCAATTCGAACCAGGGTTCTCTGCCCGCATCCCGAGCCGATCGTCATACCGATTCCAAACAAAAACCCTCCAAGAATATGGCCGATCCAGGTGAAGTTGGTACTGAGATAAATCGATTGTCTGAGGTCAATCATGCCAGTCAAGTGCATGATTTGCGTGCCAACCATTGCGACCGCGATGACCAAAAACCAAACGCGCATGCGCGTCTTTGATCCCATATTCACCCAGTCGCTGACCGCACCCATCGTACAAAATTGCGTGCGACTCGCGATGGCACCAAAAACCATTGCGCCAAGAAAACCGTATAGTGCGATTTTTTGATAGTGTTCCAATTCCACAGCGAAAACCGTTCAGTGAGAGTGATGGGGAGCTGATAAAGTGAGCGTTAGGCTTTCTTCATCAGGAAATGAAACTCTTCGCCTTCTTCGCTTGAAGAAAGAAGTTCATTGCCGGTTTGACTCGCGAAGGATTCAAAATCTTTGACCGCACCTGGGTCTGTTGCGATGATTTTGACCACTTCTCCCGAGGCCATTTTATTCAGCGTCTTTTTCGCTCGCAGAATAGGTAGGGGGCAGTTCAAGTTTCGCGCGTCAAGTTCCTGATCAATTTGAATAGCGGCGTCGGTCATGGGAGTGTCCTGGCTAGGTTAGTGTGAAAATTATCGTATTTTACTTGGCACTGACGTCAAGCCGCCATCACCAATTGGTTTCATGCTCAATAGCCTGACTTCAGCCACTTGGTACATGATTACGTAATTGTAGGGTGAGTATCCAGGTTGTGCGATATCTCGCGCGGATAAACCAGGATGTCTTTGTATACCCAACTGAGGGTATATTGAATTTCTTGGTGAAAAATGGCCTGATTCTGCTAGCCGATTTCAAACATCTATTTACATCCTGTCCTGAAAGGACATTCGCAACAGATCAATATTATGTCAAATCATTTCACTCGTCGCTCTCTGCTTAAATTAATCGGCTTTGCCGCCACCGGATCATTGGTGCCCGCATCACTAAAATCGTTTGTAGAACAAGCCAGTGCCGCTGATGGAGATGCGCTGTACGACCTGCCGCTCCAGGGAAATTGTCGGGTGATGCATACCACGGATATTCATGCACAGTTGAGACCGGTGTTTTATCGGGAGCCTAATGTCAATCTTGGCGTCGGCGAGGCTGAAGGCAAGCTTCCGCATCTTGTAGGCAGGTCTTTATTGGAAAAAACACAAATTCCGGTAGACAGCCCCGAATCTTATGCATTTACCAATTTGGATTTTGAAGCCAATGCCAAACGTTACGGCCGAACGGGTGGGTTGGCCAATCTCAAAACTTTGATGGATCAACTACGCGCGCAGGCGGGCGGTATCGAAAACACACTCACCATGGATGGCGGCGATCTCTGGCAGGGTTCGGCGACGGCGCTCTGGACTCGGGGAGTCGATATGGTAGATGCATCGAATATTCTGGGTGTGCAATTGATGACGGGCCATTGGGAGTTTACCTACCACCAGGAAGAGCTGTTGAAGAACCTCAGTCGTTTTAAAGGCGAATTTCTTTCTCAGAATGTCAGAGTCAAGGAAGATAGTTTGTTTGAAGACGCGTACTTCGAACTTGTCGAGGCATATGGTGGCCTTGGTTTATATGATGAAGATATTGGTTACGCTTTCAAACCTTTCACCACCAAAGTGATTGGTGGTCGTAAACTCGCAGTGATTGGTCAGGCGTTCCCGCGCACCGCGAATGCGAACCCGCAAGGTTTTATACCAGATTGGTCTTTTGGCATCCGTGAGGAGGAAATGATCGAGCTCATCGAACAGATTCGGCAGGACGAATCACCGGATGCCATTATCTTGCTCTCCCATAATGGCATGGACGTGGATCTGAAGCTGGCATCCCGGGTAGATGGCATCGACGCCATTTTCGGCGGTCACACCCACGACGGCATCCCGGTTCCGGTTGAGGTGAAGACGCCAAATGGAGGCACCTGCTTGGTCACCAATGCAGGAACCAACGGCAAGTTTGTTGGGGTGATGGATATGGATATTGGAGAGGGTGGTGTCCGCGGCATGCAATACCATTTGCTGCCGATTTTTGATGATCTTCTTGAGGCGGATTCTGAGATGGACGCATTTATCAACAATATACGTCAGACGATCTATGAGGACAGCGTGGTGGAGTCACGTGCTGAAAACCACCGGGTTTCTGCGATCAGGATGGGTAAAACCTACGGTGAAATTCTCGATGAAAAACTAGCTAGATCGGATAGAACATTGTTTCGCCGCGGTAATTTTATGGGCACCTGGGATCAGTTAATTTGTGACGCGTTGAAGCACGAATACCAGGCGCAGGTGACATTGTCTCCTGGGTTTCGCTGGGGTACCAGCGTATTGAAGGGAGAATGGATCACGATGGAAGACGTGATGACACAAACCGCATGCACCTATGGGGAGACGTATGTGCAGGATATGACAGGCGAAGCATTGATGACGATTCTGGAATCCGTTGCTGATAACCTGTTCGATCCTGATCCCTATTTCCAATCTGGAGGAGACATGGTCCGTGTCGGCGGTATGGATTACACCATCGATCCCTCAAAGCCCTTACTGAGTCGGATTACCGACGCCAAGTTGGATAGTGGGGAAGTCATCGATCCAGCAAAAACTTACCGAGTAGCGGGCTGGGCGGTGGTGGGTGATGCCCCGGATGGTCGTCTGATTTGGGATATCGCACGTGATTACTTGCTTGACCAAAGAGATGGCGAGGATGTGATTCGTATTCAAAAAATGAACCATCCGACTTTAGTCGGGGTCAAAACCAACCCAGGTGTTGCCGACTACGAAGGCAAATTGATTTAACTTCACTGCAAGGAAAAGAAGAAGGGGTGTCGTTGAGTCAGTCCCCCTTACCATTGAGGGGTTTCGCAGGGTTGTCGGAGAGAAATGCAGGCAATCTGATCACCACATATCCCCAATGGTATATCTCCCTGCGAAATTCACGAATATTCACTCTCCTTTTGGAATTTCGAGATACCGACTGCAGAGCGGTTGTCTGCGTTATCAGAATAAACTAGTATTTCTCTAATAATAATGTTCTTTGATTATTATTCATACAAATCACAGCAACACACTGAAATCTGGAGGAAGATTTATGCGAAAGAAGATGACTGTGATCAAACGGCTTGGAAAACTTCTGGCGGTTCCCTTGTTAATGGGAACCATGATCGCAGCCCCGTCTTATGCGGACAACGCGATGGTAGAGAAAGGCAAGAAGGTCGCGTTTGATAGAAAGAAAGGCAACTGTCTTGCCTGCCACATGATCGCGGATGGTACTTTGCCCGGCAATCAAGGCCCAGCGTTGATTGCGATGAAGGCAAGATTTCCTGATCCTGCAGTGCTCAAAGCACAAATATCTAATCCATTAGAAAAAAACCCCAATAGCATTATGCCTCCTTTTGGACTTCACAATATTCTGTCCGAAGAAGAAATTGATGCCATTGTGGAATATCTGCTCACGCTTTAGGAGAGAATTGATGACTGAAATGAAAAACACGTTCTCACGAAGAACGTTTAACAAAACCGTCGCGGTAGTTGGCGCGGGTGCGGCCCTGGGAGTGACTCCGATTGTCTCGCAGGCGGCCTGGCCGGAAGCGGCATTCGATGCGGAAACGATTGAAGGTGTCTTGCAAAGCCTGTATGGCGTTGCCGAGGCAATCCCTAGCGACGCAATTAATGTCAAAGGGCCGGATATCGCTGAAAACGGTGCAGTGGTTCCTGTCTCGATCAAGGCAGACATTCCCAATGCTGATAGTGTTGCACTGCTGGTCGCAAAAAATCCGGCGCCGCTGGCAAGCTCCTTTGATTTGGCAAACCCCGGAATGGTCAGTGTTGGTACCCGCATCAAGATGGGGGAAACTTCCGAGTTGATCGCGCTTGTGCGTGCCGAGGGCAAGGTCTACACAGCAACCAGTAAAGAAGTCAAAGTCACCATTGGTGGCTGTGGCGGTTAGAAGAGGAGCTCATCATGGCAATTAAAAGTAAAGCGAAAGTCAAAGGCGATATGGTTGAAGTCAAAGTGCTGATGAAGCACGTGATGGAAACTGGTTTGCGCAAAGATAAAAAGACGGGTGAACCAATCCCTGCTCATCACATTAGTGAAGTGGTTTGTAGTCACAACGGTGCGGAAATTTTTCGCTGCAACATGGGGCCTGCGATCTCTAAAAATCCCTATCTGTCATTTTCCGTTGCTGGTCCCATAGCGGGCGATACATTGCAGTTAACATCTTTGGATAATCAGGGAAATACTGATTCCGGCGAAACTGTCATAAAGTAAGCCCGACAATAACTACACTAATCTGGAGCGATGTTGTGAAAAAACTACTATTAACCGTGACAGCGGTAGCCATCGGAATGACTGGCGTCGGCTTATACGCCAGCCCGGAAACCGACCAGGCTGCGTTCGTTAACTATTTCACCAAGAAATTCCCGGATACTCCGAAGGAAGATTTTGTCAATGGTGTGTATTCAATCGACGCGGCCTCCCGGGAACAATGGATAGAAATCGAGGAGTTTCCACCTTACGAGCTTGCTATCGATGCCGGCGAAGAAGAATGGAATACGGCGTTTGCGAACGGCAAGGGGTACGTTGATTGTTTTGGAGAGCCCGGCGTCAGAGGCAACTATCCTTACTGGGATGAAAGCCGCAAAGAAGTCATTACGCTGGAGCTGGCGATCAACGAATGCCGAGAGGCGAACGGTGAAAAACCCTTGAAGTATAAGAGAGGGAAGATAGCCGATATATCTGCCTATATGGCCTACGCTTCCCGAGGCGAACCGATCAATGTGGAAATCCCGAACGATGAAGCACTTGCCGCTTACGAAAGGGGTAAGGAGTTTTACTATCGTAAACGTGGTCAACTGAACTTTTCTTGCTTTGATTGTCACGGTGGTGGTGCAGGCAATCTGGTGAGAGCAGACAAGTTGAGCCCGGCATATGGTCATACTTCTCATTTCCCGGTATATCGCTCCAAGTGGGGCGGAATGGGCACACTGCATCGACGGTTTGGGGGATGTAATGGCCAGGTAAGAGCCAAATCATTTAAGGCGCAAGGTCCGGAGTATCGAGAGCTTGAATACTTCCTGACATACATGAGCAATGGCCTGGATTACAATGGCCCTGGTGCGAGGAAATAATAATGAATTTGTCATTAATCAAAGTTTGTGCAACCGCGATTGTCCTTTCATTTGCATCCTTCAACGCCGCTGCAGGTGATTTTTCCGCAGCCTGGGACGCCGCGGATGCGAAGCGAAAGGAAGCGGGCAAGATGGGTGCAGAATGGCGTGATACAGGGAAAATGCTGAAACAAGCGAAGAAAGCCGCAGAAGAAGGTGATGAAGCCAAAGCGATGAAGCTGGTCGCCAAGGCGCTTGAGCAATCTGAAGACGCGATTGCGCAATACCAAAGAGAGGGCAATCTTTGGGCTGCCCGGGTACCGCAGTAGAAGGGAACCATATCTTCTGTGTACGATCCAATAGGGCGTTACTTTTTCAGTAACGCCCTTTTTTAATGCAGCGGAGTGATGTTGGAAATAATTAAAGACTGGCAGCAAATAGCGACTCAATCCAGAGACAACAAATGGCCCATTGTGGTTATGATTGATCAGGAAGACTGCCCTTTTTGCAGGCGTGTAGAAGGAGAATTTTTCGCGGCAATTTTCGCCAGCGGGGAATTCCGTGATCGCGCTCTTTTTGGAAAAATGTCGATCAATGCGGGGGATTCAGTACTAGATCAGGATGGTCGACCTGTGCTTGTTGAATCTTTCCTTTCTGATTTGAATACCAACTTCACGCCGACTATTTTATTCCTTGATGCGGACAAGACCGAACTGACCGAAAAGATGGTGGGTTTGTCAACCCCAGACTTTTATGGGTTTTACCTTGAGCGGGCGATCAAGAAGTCGATCAACGCGCTTTCCTGACAAGCACTACTCGTCTGCCACCTCATAGCGTGCCATCTCTTTTCGCTTCAAATAACGTTTCCAGCGCCAGCTGAACGGGTGGACATAATCTGTAGACTGTGTGGCGTTTACGAGCGGATTCTGCTCGTCGTGCCATCCAAATATTCCGTGCTTGAGGTTATACACTTCCTCAGCACCTTGTTCGAACAGGGAATCGGAAACTTTATCCGCAAGCAGGGATGAACGTCTGCCGACAGAACAATAAAATATAACCTGCTTATCTTTCAGAACTTCCCCAAACTGGGTCAGGAACTCCGATTCAGAAATCTCAGGATCAATTTGAATGGCTCCTTGTAGGTGGCTAACCGCAAATTCATCCGGTTCTCTCACATCGAATACCACAACCTCTTCCGGTTGGCTCACGGCTTCCAGGTATGTCTGGCTATCGATGTGATCCACTGCGGGATAGGCATCTTCAATCCACTTGTGGACCGACTGCAGTTGTTCAGATTGTGCGTAGGCGCTCATTGAGAGAAAAAACAGCAACACACCGATTATCGAATTAAATTTGGCAGTGATGGAGGGGCTTTCCATAGTGATAATGAGTATAAAACTGGCATTGAGATTCGAGGGTAACCATTTGGTTCCCGAATATCGAGCTTTACTCGGTCGCGATCTTACCCAGATTCTGAGTATGTTTTGAATGAAGTGGCAAATATTTAAAAGCGCCGGACGGTGTTCCCAGGTAGCCATCTAGCTCTTTTCTTTGGTTCAGATTGATATCCTGTGGAGAAAATATCTCGCTGATAACGCCTTCTACCGCAGCGCCGTGGGTATGCCAGGTGGCGGTCGTCGTCGTACCTTCGGGCGTATGCCATGCGGTTTTTCCAAATTCGAGATGCCCCATACCCCCAGACAAGGTTTTTGAAAAGCAATACTGACCGGGTGCCAGACGGTGGATGTAGCCTCCGTATTCGACATTGTTTGCTATGGAGATGGGGTTATATTGATTAAGAATTGCCGCGGCCGCCTCGTGTTGTGAAGGGTAAGGGCACTCCTTCAAAGCATCTTTCGCGATAGCGGGTGGACCGAACAGTGACACTAGTCCGCTAACAACAGTAACCATAGACAGGGAGCAAAGAATTTTCAAAGGGTAAGAATCGCTACAAACTTGCCAACACAAAATCCTGGAAACCACCAGGCACACTTAATGTGGGCTTCTGCGCATTTTTGGTTATCGCAGGTACTGCGTTGGCAACAAAAGCGTTTAACTCACTCATTGTCACTTTGCCGTCTTGATAGCTATCGGCTTTTCCCCGCATTCCTTCGAGAAGCGCATGAGTGAACACACCGTGCCCGAGGCTCGCAATTTCCTGAGCCAAGGTACCAGAATCTGTTGATGACATCACAACGATATTGGAATCCTCAGCGTCCTTGATCAAGCGACTATTAAACGCGCTCTCGGAGTGACAGGTGTCCACCAGCAAAATTCGCCTTCCCAATGAGGATTCCATCGCCAACTGCACATCATTCCAGGCGATCACCGACGACTTCTTCCATCTTCCGTTGCTATTTCTCTGCGCGTCCCTGGGCAGGAAGTAGTAGTTGGCATCTTCTACCACCCCATGCCCCGCGAGAAACAGCACAACGGTGTCTTCCGGGCCGAGTTCTGCCAGAGCATCCAATGCATCTACAACGTTATCTTTGGTCGCTTTGGTGTCTACGCTATCGCTCAATACAATGGATTCAACCACGTCATAGTTTTTCCCCTCCTGCTTGATAAACAGACTGGCGATAGAATCCGCGTCTGCAGACGCGAATCTGAGGTTGTGTTCTGGCATATGAATATATTCATCCACGCCGACTGCTAACACCAATAGTTTTCTCACGGGCTTGGGCGGTAGGGTGGGTGAAGCGGACTTGGTAATTGTTTGCGATGTGGGTGGTGACTGAGCACGAGTAATTAGAATGGTTGCTTCCTTTTCGGTTTGCCGATTGTCCGCCACCACGTGGATTCGGTTTTCACCATACTCGAGCAATATCGGAAAGGTGAAACGGTCGCCCTTTGGCTTGGTGCGTGCCAGGCCACGTGTCGCGTTTTTATTCATTATTTGACGGCCGTTGACTGTAACCGACCATGCAATATCTGAGTCGGCGTTTTTGATCACGTTGACCTCGAGATTAACCGCTTCCTGATCCGTCACACTGCCATTGGAGGGAGAGAGTACTTCAAAATCTACCGGAATCACCTTGGCTTCCTGAATCGCTTCAACGGTATAAGCTATTTGTGGGCTCTGTTGTATCGCCTGTTGGATGCTTTTGTTATTGAGAATCCGCTCGATAACATCAGGACGATAGAGTTTTGCACGCATTTGCGAGGCGCTGACATATTCGGCGTTGCGATCAAACCCTCTGTTTATCGCCCAGCCGATATACTGATCTCCGTTTGGCGAAGAAGTGTAGTGACCGGTTGGTGCCCACACAATCCATTCGCCATCTTTGGAGATAAAAAAGGAGAGCAACAATTTTTGGCTCGCGATGTCCCAAAGTTTCATCGTCTGATCACGGCTACCGGAAACCAGTAACTTTCCATCGGGGGAAATTGCCAGATCCGTGATTAAATCATGATGACCATTAAAATCTCCTTTCTTATTTCCGGTCCGGTCAAACAAGGAGAGGTAACCAGATTCTCCCCCAGAGATAACATGGTTGCTATCAGGAGTCAGAGTATAGGCACTATGGAAATATCCGCTTCTTGTATCTCGAGTAATGATCCCAAGGGTTTTACTGCCATTTTTAATTTTTAGTTTTGAGTTAAATCCCGTTTTTTTGTCTTTGACCCGTTGCAATGAAATGGCGCCAGTTTTATGCGATGCCCTCATCACACCTTTCGGTTTGGTATGCAGCGCCTGTGGTTCGCCCAATTGTCCATGGATGGTGGTCAAATCAATTTTCATTGATACAGCGGCACGACGAGCCGGGTTGAACTTTTTTCCGCTCCAGTCGATTTCCTGATTTCCCCAAAACAAGGTTTTACCATCTTTTGAAAAGGCAACGGCCTCGACGGGTCGGCCGGCGCTAATCAGCGTTCGGTTAATATTTCCGCTGGACAAAGACCATTCTAGTAATTCGTTGCGATAGCCACCTGTGCTGTAAACGGTATCGCGATCTGAGAGTACGTGCATCGCCATCACCGTACGATCATGCCCGCGGAAAGTGGAGATGATCTTTCCCTTGTTGGCATCAATTATGTCCACCCACGCTGTTTTGTGGAAGCCAACGGAAGAGGCGAGTATGTAGTGTCCAGCTTGATCCACCGTGATTTGTCTAACTTTGCGCTTGACCTTAATCGTTTTCTGCAACTTGCCCGTTTCGTAATTCCAGATCTTAACCGTTTTGTCCGTAGCGCCAGTAACGGCAACGGGCTCAGTAGAATGCTTGGGTACCAACAAGTTGTAGATACGCCCTTTGTGTGCCGACACTATCTTTCTTATCTGCTTACCACTGTCGGTATTCCAGACGCGAATCGAACCATCCCAGCTGGCGCTTACAATTTTGCTGTTGTCCCGACTGAATGCCGCGCCAAAGATTTGGTCTTTATGCCCGTCGAGGGATTTCTTAAGCTGCCAACTAGCGGTTTCCCATATCAGGATTTTTGGCTGCCGGTTCGATGCCTCACTGGCTAGCAACAATCGATTATCAGAAGAGAAAGAAAGTGTTCTGACAGCTTGATGATTTCCTTCTAACAGTCGAACTATCTGACCGCTTGCAAAGTCGTGAATGCGAATGACACCTCTTCGTTCCTGACCATTGTGCTGGTGAGGATAAAATACGCCAACCGCAAGCCATTGGCTATCGGAAGACAGCGCCATTGCCGTGATCCCACCATTTACGTGATCAGAAGCCTCGCCCCTGACTTCCCGCAAAAGTTGGTGAGACGCACGATCCCAGACACGAACCACCTTATCATCGCCCGCGGTCAGGAATTGCGATTCGTCAGAAGTAAAGACAATCGAGCGATTGCTGGCTGATAATCCTCCTGCCTTGATTTGGAGCAATGGTTTTGCGGCGTAACTCCAGTTTGGAGAAATCGCGCCCAGCGCAATCACAAACGCGCATATCGTGCTCCAGAGTATGGACTCGGGCAAGGCTAGATGTTTCATGTGTGGCTAGGTCTTTTCATTTTTCTGATAAGAAGTTAAACGCGAATCTTGCCAATTAGTTTTTCCGGCAATCCATCTACTGACGTGAAAGGATCACAAACCGACAATCTGTCACAACTTTTGCTGTTCATAAGCGTTTGTACTGCTACTATATCTTCGATCCAACCTAAGGTCAGTTGGTTCCAGCATAGAAACAATATTATATGAATAAAAAATCAGATTTCCGATTGACTACGGTTCGAGATGTCACCAGAGTTTGGGCGCTACTGATTGTTCTTCTCACACAGCCGGTATTTGCTGAAAGGCATGCTTTGCTCGTCGGTATAGGAAATTACCCAGAAAGTATGCTCGATCTCGATGGTCCTGAACATGATTTAAACGCATTGGAGCCCATCTTGATCGATACCTGGCAGTTTAAGCGATCGAATATTCAGGTGCTGCGAGATTCCCAGGCTACCAAAGAGGAAATCTTAAAAGCGCTGGTTCGTTTAAAAGAACGTTCCAAGCCCGGTGATCAGCTGTTTTTCTACTTTAGTGGCCATGGCACCAGCGCTGGTGACGACAACATCCAACTTCCGCTCCCGGATATGACTGCGGGTCTCTTGCCCTATGATGTCAAGCTCAATCTCTCTAAGCCGGAAATCATTTCGAGTTTAATCGTGGGTAGGACTGACCTGCGCCCACTATTTCAGGATATCGATCAATCTGGTCGTGAGCTACTTGTCATGATCGATGCTTGTTATTCCGGTAACGCAGTGAGGAGCTTTTCTTCTGCAACGGGTAAACCACCCAGTCGTTTCGTGCGACTGGACGCCAGTGTCGACACGCTGCTTCCTGAGTCGGATCAAATCCAGACCAGGGCCATTGCAACGGCGGCAAGTGAGCAGGCGTATCCTTATGAGAATGTCTTCTTTATCTCTGCTTCTGGAGAATATGAGGAGGCTGCTGATATCAGCGGCCCGTTTCTTCAAAAATTTCCCACCATAGATGGTAAGCCGCACGGCGCGTTCTCTGACGCGATGCTGCGTGCGTTGTCAGGGAAAGCCGGGTATCTCGATACTGATAACAATGCAGTGATTTCTCATTTGGAAATCAAGCAGGGAATACAAGAATGGCTTTCGGGTAAGTTTCCACAAACTCCACAGCACTTACCACCCATCGAGGAAGATGTACGAAATTTAGCGAGTAGAGGCGTGTTTGGCTACAAAACATTACCTGGCACGATTGTAAAAGCAAAGCAGGGAGTGCAGCCAAATACCGAGCAGGGCACACTGGCAATGAACAGTGAAGAAACAACCGCTGTCGCTCTCCCTCAGGTGGTAGAGGAAGCGCGCCTGAAACTGTCTATTGATCCTAATGACGCCCAACTCGCCACTATTCGGGCTCAATTCAACGCCCGTCAAGATATTGTATTGACTAGTATTTATCCGGATCTGCAGGTTGTCGCAGAAGTTGGAGGAGTCATCGCATTACGCAACGGTGCTAACGACTTGATTATTCGATTTCCCGTGAGTATGGGTGACGAGGTGGTACATCGAATTGAGCAAGAAGTGCGTTTGCATCAGTTTTTTTTGGCACTAAGGAAACAAAAAGCGTTTGAAATGTCGCTGGACGTGGCAGGCAAACAAAATAACGGACCTCATCTTGAGGGAGAGTTTGTGCAATTCAGCGTTAGGAGTGGTCGGAATGCCTGGATTGTTCTGCTTGATATTGACAGAGAAGGGGGGATCAATATTTTGTTCCCTGCCTTTAATCACGAACAGCGATTGCAACCGCGCAGTCTGGTATTGCAAACCCCAGAAATCGAAATCGTTCCTCCCTTCGGTACCGATCGTATTATTGCATTGGGGTTTAGTGAGCGTCCGATAGGATTGCTCAGCTGGCTAGGGGAACTGACACCAAGAATCTCTCCAAGGACAGATCGATTGAATGAATTCCTGGAGATGATTGCGCAGTACAGGGACGGACTTTCACTTCAGGAACTGGATTTTATTACAGCGCAGAATCCGTCATAGCTTTGCTTACCAGACTTCGACGAATTTTCCTGAATCCCTTGAATCCCTTGAATCCCCCGACTTGTTTGCACAACCAGATGGATTTTTTGGCGGTTATTGACTAAGAGTCAAGTGACAGTTTCAAGAGTAACAAAACCGCGGCCGCCGAACAGGATCAGCGGCCGATATTTTTCAGAGGCGCTAGTTAACAGTCTGTGTTAACGACGCCAAATGCAGATTCGTACTCGGCTCTAAATTCGCTGTTGCCGCATTCAGATCCGGCATCTTGCGAACCATTATTGGTCGTGAATACATCGTCGGCATCCGCGCCACTGGCACAAGGTGTACTGATAATGAGCTGTTTTTCATCGGCTGGAGCTGATGGCTGCGTGATTTCCTGTACCAGTGAAAAAGTAAACCGACAGGCACCTGCGCCTTCTCCCTCGCCTTCTCCTTCTCCCTCACCTTCGCCTTCACCTTCACCCTCTCCTTCTCCACCGCCTTCGTTTTCCATCGGTGGAGCGGCTTCATCTGGCGCTCCAGGGTCTCCGCCGCCCCCGCATGCAACCAGAATCGATCCAGATAGAATCGCTGCAGCGATCAGCAAAAACAGTTTCTTTATAAAATTAAATTTCATCTCACTCTCCTCTGGTTTCGAGCATAATCACGCTGGAAACCTGTTGTTTGAATTAGTTTGAGTGGCTCCTGACGGATAGGAACGACCAAATTGAGCATTCTACAGAACAATGTGTAGAAATAAACAACTTAGTCTCATATTCCTACGAGAATGCCGTTTACAAACGGGGTCATAACATATCTTTATATGAAGTTGCTTAACGAACAATCTGTATTTTGTCTGCCTGGCTCACGAGAGTTCACTAGCGCTACTACGTTAATTACGCTGGTAGTGTCGATATTGTTAGTCGATATCGGAAATGCTGAGGTAGTATGGCGTTCAAAACTCTATATGGCGACCCAGGAAAGGGGGCGCTATGTTGAGAATGAATCCAGAGAATTTGGGTGTGATGATGTCATCTACCTATTTTATGAATCAGCTGATCAATCCCTGGCAACAGCGCCGTTCGAAGTTATTTGGCGGCACACTGGCAACAAGATGACGCACAAAACAAAACAAGGTTTCAAGCCCAAATCCAAAGGTGGGCGTCTATGGTCATGGTCAGGGATTGAATTCAACAGCGGGCAATCGACATTGGATAAATTGACAGCATTTCTTGATCCTGTTGCCGGTCGAGAGCAATTTATCGGAAATTGGGACGTAACGGTTCTACTGAGTGGAAAAGAGCTGAAAAAACTGGATATGAAAGTGCTTTGCTAGCGATTGACACCTCTCTATCTAAAGAAATTTAGTGATGAACCGATTCTTTCAAGTTCTAAGGTTGGCTTGTTATGTCTGCGTGTTCGTAGTCGTAACATGGGGAACAGTGCAGTTCCTCTCCTCGTCAAGATATCAGGAAGAAGACAATCCCGCTGCACCGGCACACCCGATTCCAGATTCCCTGGCGGAGTATCCGAATCAAGTCTACGTATCTTCTGACCAATCAAGCACGACAAAACAAGATTTAGTGAGTCATATCGACATTGTTGACATCCACGAACATGTGCAATTTGAAGCAGATGGAAGACGTCTACTCAAGGCGATGGATCAGTCTGGAATCCAGAAGGCTTGTCTACTGGGAACCCCGCTCTATACTTTTACCCTGAATAATCAATACGGTTTTGAGAGCTGGAGTAAAAACAATGAAGTTATCCTTGGCTTAAAAGAAAAATACCCTGATCGGTTTTGTGTATTTGTAACTGTAGAGCCAGGTCGTCCAGATATGCTGAATGCGGCGAAAGCCTGGGTTCAGCGAGGGGCAGACGGCGTAAAGTTATACCTTGGCCACGGCGAATCTACGGGCAAGGGGCCTTTTCATATTATGCCTCTGGACGATCCAAAGATGCTGCCTTTCTATCAGTGGGCGGAAGATAATGGGATTCCCGTTACTTACCATGTCAATCTGATCAAGTTTTATGACGAGTTTGATCGCGTAATGCAGTTGTTCCCCACTATGAAGGTTAATCTCCCTCATTTTGGATTGCATTCGAATTCCTGGTCGCGACTATCGGCGCTTGGTGCCTTGTTGGATCGCTACCCAAACCTGTATTTTGATATGAGCTACGGCTGGTATATTTTTCACATACAGGGTTTCGAAAACTTAGCACGGAATCGGACAATGTTGCGGGCGTTTATCGAGCGATATAGCGATCGCGCCTTATTCGGGGCAGATAGCGTGGTCGAACTGACCAAATCTTCCGCTCTACTGACAGATAAATTGCGGTCCTACCGGCAAATTTTGGAGCTGCCGGATTTCCGTTTTTACTTAAAGCCTGAAAGAAATATCTATGGATTACAGTTACCTGGGATGGTTTTAGAAAAAATTTATTCAGAAAATCCCGCACGTTTTCTTGAAAAAGTGCAATAGAAATATCTATTTTGCTGTGTTAGCATCCGTTAAGTCATTGTAAATAAAGAATAATAAGATGACAGCGAAAAGGGGGTTCCAATTAGTGACTTCAGTCACAGTTCATCTGTGACACCCATCACATTCTGCGTCTTAAAACTTTTTTACACTGGCCTCGTTACTTGAAGCACGTAAGCAAATTAAATTTTTAAAAACTGATTTTTTCTACAACTTAAGGAGTCCAGAATCATGAAACGCACATTAATCTCATTGGCCGTAGCCGCCGCTATTCCAGCCCTGTTCGCCACCAGCGCTCAGGCTCAGTCTATTGTAGGCGGAGACGTCCAAACAAACACCGCAGTGGGTGCCGTTCTTCAGAAGAACGTAGGTATTGCGAACAAGAACGAAGCACGAGTTGGTTCAGTGAGCAAGTCGATTGTTGGTGGTGATGTGAAAACTAACACAGCCGTTGGCGCCATCCTGCAGAAGAACGTTGGTATCGCGAACAAGAACG
>JAHQWE010000034.1 GCA_019633985.1 Acidiferrobacterales bacterium
AAGCTCTTTACCGATGACGGGAGTACGGCCCATGCCGCCGCCAACGAAAATTCTAAAATTGGGTGTGCCGGCCTCAGTATGGTTAATTTGTATTCCGACGTCATGCAGTCGAATTAAGGCCCGATCCTCTTTCGCACCGGAGACTGCAAATTTAAACTTCCTCGGAAGCCAATTGAATTCGGGGTGTAAGGTAGACCACTGTCTAAGGAGCTCACACCAGGGGCGAGTGTCTTCTATTTCGTCCTGGGCTACACCCGCTAAATAGTCAGTTGTAATATTGCGGATGCAGCTTCCACTAGTTTGAATGGCATGCATATCCACATCTGCCAATCTTCTGAGAATAGCCGGAACCTGGTTCAACTTCGGCCAGTTAAATTGAAAGTTTTGTCTCGTGGTGAAATGGCCATAACCTTTGTCAAAACGATCCGCTATTTCTGCGAGTGCGCGTAATTGTTGACTTCCGAGTTCGCCGTAAGGGATGGCAATCCGCAACATGGGCGAGTAGCGTTCCTCATAAAGACCATTTCTCAGTCTCAACTGTCGAAAAATGTCGGGATGAATTTCACCGTCTTTATATCGATGAACTTGGTTCGCAAATTGTTCTGCTCGGGCCTCAAGCAGTTGTCGCTCGGATTGACTGTATTGGTACATGTTACTGATGCGTCATCGGGACAGTAAGTCTAGGTTTCTGGAAAGAACAGCACAATAGGGCAATAGAATAAAATACTATTTACGTGGTAAAATACCGAGTCAAAAAGAATTTAATCTGATAATTATGGCTAAAAGAGATAATATTTCCTTAGACTCGGTGGATCGAAAGATTCTGCATTTGCTGCAGCAGGATGCCAGTCTGACTATCAAGGAGCTGGCAGAAAAGGTGCATCTTTCTCCTACTCCGTGCTGGAAACGGATTCAGAGGATGGAAGACAACGGGGTTATTCGCGCTCGTGTTGCACTGCTCAATGCGGATAAAGTGGATGCTGGGATCACTGTGTTCCTGGCAATAAAAACTGACAAACATAATGCAGAATGGAGCCAGCAATTTGCCGATGTCATGTCATCTTTTCCCGAAATTGTCGAGATTTACAGAATGAGTGGAGAAGTGGATTATTTAGTAAGAATTGTCGTCCCCGATATACCGGCTTATGACAGCCTTTATAAGAGCATTATCAGCAAAATCGATTTAACTGATATGACGTCTATGTTTGCCATGGAGCAGATGAAATACACCACAGCACTGCCAGTGATGGGAGTTGACTGAGAAGAAACCGCGTTGTGAGATTGCTATTAGAACGCACCGTTAACCACTGTTTTAAATAAAAAAAGTGGATATTGTTAAAGAATATGCGAATAATTCCAGGGGAAATTACTGTATATTCACGATATTGCGGTATGCGTCCCAATAATTATTCTAAATTGGGGTCGGGTTGACTCATTGGGTCTCCTGTTATCAGCAAAACGGGACGAGTGAAGCGCAATACGAGAAGGTAGGTAATTGAAGAAAGCGCAAACTAGCTACATCGATTTTTAGTAGTAGCTGTTTTGTATGAAGTTTGGAAGGAATTTTAAGTTTGATAAAAGCTTCTTTGTATTCGTGCCAGATGGGGCGGGAGCTGGAAACAACAGAGGCAGCGACTTGAAAGAATTCGGGGAATAATTAGACCATTCAATATCGTTTTTGACGATGTTCTCCCTAATTGGTCTAGAGAAAAATTAATTTTTATGGCGGCGAAAAGTATTCTTGAGGTTGTTGCAGAATATGCGAATTCCGGTCAAACCGGAACAGTCATGGTTGTGTTCGCTGATAACAGCATGGGGCGGTTCTATTTCACTGCTGGTGTATTAGCCACTGCCCGATATCGCAGTAAAGAGGGTGACGAAGCTCTGAAACTAGCGATTGATCAGGGAATCAATAACGTACGTCTGCATGAAAATGCCGATTTGGTCCGATCTGCAGAATTGATTGATCCTGCTATTGTTTCGATTCCGGCAGGAATGCCGCAGGTCACCACGCCGGCAGCTCAGCCAACAGCCTCCGTTCCACCCGCCAGCCAAGCCACTGCTGCTAGCGGCCCCGCGCTGACCCATATTGCGCGCGCGACTATCGGTGATCTACTGGCTGACTATTTGGGTCCTGTGGCGTCGGTCATTATGGCTGACATTCCTATGGAAGCGAGCGCTGAGCAAGCACTTGATCTACTGAGCAGGGAGATTTCAGATACCCGAATGGCGACCCGTTTTGTGCGAGATGCACGGCGTATTCTGCAGGAAATGTAATCGAATTACCCTAACTAACTTCCTCGAAAAATCGGCTAACGTCGCCCAACTATCAGGAAATAGTCGTTTTCATGGACTGAAGACAATTTTAGTGAGATAATACACACCGCTGGTTTTGTTCGACCTTAGTTGTCTTCAGAACGCGGAAACGCCACGCATGTCTGGCTCCAACACTTGGAGATACCAATTCCCACGGATGCGTTTCACCGGTCTTCAGGAAGCGAATGAAACTTGAGTATCAGCACCAAGACACATCTGTGAAAAGACAGATCAATGCGCTTATTTAGATGTTATGCCTTTCTAGTTGTTGGTGCTTGTATTGTTGGCAAGTAGGGCGTTCATTTTTGCCACCCAAATGAGAGTTTTATCGAAAACGGTAACAGTCGATAAATACGGTCTCGCGTATACCCGAAATGAATGATTTCACTCTCCTAATCCGATAGAGATAAATATTTAAATGTTATGGATCTTAGAAAAGTAAAAAAACTGATTGAGTTATTGGAAGAGTCCGAGTTGGCGGAGATGGAGATTACCGAAGGAGACAACACGATTCGTCTAAGTCGGCTCAGCGGACACAGCACAGTGCCGCAACAGATTGTACAATCTGTTCCAGCTCCGACCTCGGTGCCTCCGGCTGCAAGTCCCGTGGCGAGCAATCCGACTTCTGACGTGGCACCAGTGGCCGCGGTAACGGGGCATATTGTCGAGTCACCCATGGTCGGCACTTATTACGATTCTTCTGCACCAGACGTCGCTCCCTACGTAAAAATTGGATCCAAAGTGAAGGTCGGTGACACGCTCTGTATCATCGAAGCAATGAAAACATTTAATCAAATTGAAGCCGATGCGGATGGCGTAGTGAAAGCTATCCACAAGTCTACGGGTGAGCCGGTGGAATTCGGCGAACCACTGTTCGTGATCGGATAGCAAACGCGAACTGGGTTAAAAATGGCTTTATTTGAAAAATTGGTGATCGCCAATCGGGGCGAAATCGCACTACGAATTCTGCGAGCCTGCAGGCAATTGGGCATACAAACTGTGGCGCTGCATTCCTCCGCGGACAGGGATGCGAAATATGTCCGGTTGGCAGATGAATCGGTGTGTATTGGTCCAGCAGCTGCCACGTCCAGCTATTTAAACATTGCGTCAGTCATTGCTGCGGCGGAGGTAACAGGGGCGAATGCGATTCATCCTGGTTACGGTTTTCTATCTGAAAACGCTGATTTTGCCGAAAGGGTCGAACAATCCGGTTTCGTGTTTGTGGGGCCGAGAGCCGACACAATTCGTACGCTTGGCGACAAAATTAGTGCGATTAGCGCTATGAAAAGCGCCGGTGTTCCCTGTGTTCCAGGTTCGGATGGTCCGGCCCCAGAAGACGAAAAGTCCTTAATTGAAATGGGGCGGCGTATCGGCTTTCCGTTAATGATCAAGGCGTCTGGCGGGGGAGGTGGAAAAGGCATGCGGGTGTGTCGAGCCGAAGCTGATCTGGTGGAAGCGGTCAGTTTGACTCGCCAAGAAGCCGGTGCCGCGTTCAACAATGACGTGGTGTATATGGAACGGTTTCTGGAAAAACCAAGGCATGTGGAATTTCAGGTTCTCGCTGATGGTCAAGGCAGGGCGATTCATTTGGGTGAACGAGATTGCTCGATGCAAAGGCGTCATCAGAAGGTGATTGAAGAAGCACCTGCCCCTGGGATCAGCGAAGAGAAGCGCCAGGAAATTGGTGGTCGGTGTGTCGAAGCCTGCTTGCAGCTGGGGTATCGCGGCGCGGGTACATTCGAGTTTCTTTATGAAGACGGTGATTTCTTCTTTATTGAAGTGAACACACGTATTCAGGTGGAACATCCAGTAACCGAGATGATCACAGGTGTAGATCTACTTCAGGAACAAATCAGAATAGCAGCGGGAGAGTCCCTTAGGCTAAAGCAAGAAGAAATTACCATTACTGGTCATGCCGTTGAGTGTCGGGTGAATGCCGAAGATCCGGTGACCTTTGCGCCTTCCCCAGGAAAAATTACCAACTACCATATGGCTGGGGGACCTGGTGTGCGCGTTGACTCCCATGTATATAGTCAATACGTCGTGCCACCCTACTATGATTCAATGATTGGCAAGGTGATTACTCATGGTGTTGATCGGAGTGAAGCCTTGACCAGAATGTACGGAGCGCTGCAGGAAATGGTAGTCGACGGCATAAAGACCAATTTACCGCTGCACCGAGAACTTATTTCTGATCCAGGGTTTGTCGCGGGTGGAATGGATATCCATTATCTGGAAAAGAAATTGGAGTCGTAACTTGGACTACCTGCAAGTTGCCCTAACCACGAAAAAAAACACTGCGGAAGAAATGAGCGCTTTGCTGGAAACTGCGGGCGCGTTATCGGTCACCATAGAGAGCGCCAACGAAGAAGAAATTTTCGATGCGGCAGAGCCGAATGATCCTGCCTGGACGTCGCAAAGGTTAACCGCATTGTTCGACCAACATTTCGACTTTACCGCCCTGACCGAACTACTTAAGACGCATCCAGCAGCCAACGATGTCAAACTAAACAGCCTCCCTGATCAGGATTGGGAGCGAAACTGGCTGGAGCAATTTCAACCCATTAAAATCAGTGAATCTCTTTGGGTTTGCCCTAGCTGGCTTGATACACCTGATCCAGAAGCGAACAATCTCATTATCGATCCCGGTCTGGCATTTGGTACTGGAACGCATCAAACCACGCATCTTTGTCTGGAGTATCTTTCAAAACTAGAGCCAGTCAGTGAGCTGGTCATCGACTATGGATGTGGAAGCGGTATCTTAGGCATAGCGGCTTTAAAACTGGGGGCATCAGAAGTGATCGCGATTGACGTTGATCCCAAGGCTTTGCAGGCAACCGAAAGTAATGCACGGATTAACAAGGTGAGCACTGGTCTCCAAGCGGGTTATCCGGACGACCTCAATCGCTTGCTTGAGAGCAGACAATCTTCGCTTGTGATCGCGAACATACTCGCAGACACATTAATAGCGCTGCGGGAAACCCTGATAAGAATAGTCAACGCCGAGGGTACGTTGATATTGTCCGGTGTCTTAGAAGAACAAACAGAAAGAGTGGTGTCTGCTTTTTCTTCCGAGTTTGATTTTACCTGCGATCAAAGACAAGAGTGGATGTTGTTGGTTGGTCGAAAAAGATCGCCCTGAATTCTGAGCGTCATGACTGGTTCGATAAATAACTCTGATGCGGGTTCACCTACAGTGACAGGCGATTGGCAATACACTCGTTGTCCCGAGTGCGAGGCTGTTTTTCGGGTTGATCAGGCAAAATTATCCGTCCGAAAGGGTGAGGTAAGATGCGGAGCTTGTCGGATCGTATTCCATGCACCTTCTCATAAAGTCTTCAGAAACCATGGTGGCGGTTTCAGTGCGCTGATATCGGATATGGCGGAACAAAAAGAAGCCGTCGAGGAGATGATCACCACTAGGGAGAGTATTGAAGGCGAACTGGAAGTCCCGGAGAACGATCCGTTCAGTGCCGAATTTACCGCGCCAATTGATCCGATTTTGGAATCATCTTCCCTATTTTCAGAAGCATCGCCCCAGATGGGAGAAGCTGAAGAGAAAGCGAGCGAGCGTCTTTTCAATGACAGTACACCGGGTGAACGCAAAGAGTTCGAGGGTGACCATAAATTTGAGGAAACGAAGACTCTGGAATCAGGAGTTTCTGCTCGAGATATTGAGCTGAACGCGCGTCCCGTGATTGAGAATTTCGCAGTGGAGCAAGTTGCCAAGGGCTCTGAAGATCACTTTTTTGATACCCAAAGAGAGTTAAGTAAACCTGAAGTCCATGAAGATAACTTAGCAAGTGAGGGCTCGGCCGAAAGGGAGCTTTTTATTCCTAAAGTTTCAAGCGAGCCATTGGTCAGTCGTGATTCTCGGGATGAGGAGAAAATTCGAAAAGAACCGGTATTTTTCGGAGAATTGGACTTTGGTTCACTGCAAAAAGAACCACCCGTTAACACGCAATATGATGCTCGGTTGGATGCAATGGCTGACACCGGGATATCGAAATCAGAATCGCTAGAGAAGGCGAGAGAATCGCTGTTATTTCATCCTGTGTCTGATGAAGATACTGGTCCTCGGAATACCGATTCACTCGCTTCGTCAGAGATGCCTGGGCTGGCCAATGAAAAAAGTGAGTGGAATGATTCCGAGATACAACCTTACGGAGCCTCCGCGATGCCGATGCCCCCTCGGTTCGAACCTTTGGTGAATACAGCCACTGAACCAGAAGGCGGTATTGAAAAATCACCACTAGGAGTGTCTCAAAATCGCTGGTCCGACGTTGAGGATTCGCTACTCGACCACAATCCGTTTCCGCCACCCGACGCAGAGTCAGTAGGTGCCGTTCCAGAAATCAAGGTTGAACCAAAACCGACCGCTATCAACATGAGCGGTGTTGATGAGTACATTGTGGACCGACCTAATCCTTTGGCGGGTTTCTTTTGGTTCTTGGTCTCTGCTGCATTTGTTGTATTGCTGGGGCTGCAGGTGAAGTACTTTTTTGTAGAGCGTTTCGCTCAAAACGAAGTCTATCGACCTTATCTGCAAGTTTTTTGCAGTGTGGCCAGATGTGAACTTCCCCCAAGACGGGATGCCTACCGATTTACTATCACCCAGACCAGAGTTGATCTGCATCCTCAAGAGCCAGGAGCGTTAAGAATTACAGTCAGGTTACTCAATCAAGCAAAATTTGCGCAGCCCTATCCTGAATTACGTCTGACATTAACCGACAGAGTGGGTAGGGTAGTAGGGCGCAGGAAATTTCATCCTGAATTCTACCTCCCAAGTGGCGCAGCCACGAGACTGGCGTCTGGAGAGCTGGGATACGTCGTATTTGATTTGGCGCGTCCTCATGAGAAAGCAGTTGGATTTGTGGTGGATGTAGTGAGACGTACCTCATGACCATAGCGATTGGACCATTCATGCTGGATAACCCGGTGGCTCTAGCACCCATGGCCGGTGTCACCGACTTACCGTTTCGAAAGCTGTGTCGCTCAATGGGAGCGGGATACGTGGTCGGGGAAATGCTCGCATCTGACCCTAGTCTTAGAAAAACACGAAAAAGTCGATTAAGAGGTGTGCACCTCGAGGAGCCATCTCCGAGAGCTGTTCAAATAGTGGGGTGGGATCCGGCGACGATGGCAGACGCGGCGAAATACAATGTCGATCAGGGTGCATCGATTATTGATATAAATATGGGCTGCCCTGCTAAAAAGGTCTGCCAGCGATATGCCGGCTCAGCGCTACTGGATCAGGAACGTCTGGTTGCAAAAATTCTCGAGGCCGTGGTGAATGCAGTTGATGCCCCGGTGACTTTGAAGATTCGAACTGGGGTATCACCGCAAAATCGTAACGGCGTCAATATTGCCAGGATAGCCGAAGGTGCTGGTATTCAGGCGCTCGCGGTTCATGGTCGGACCCGCGCCTGCAAGTATATCGGTGAGGTTGAATACACAACGATTAGAGAGATTTGCAATGCAGTGGCCATTCCTGTATTCGCAAATGGGGACATTAATACTGTGGATCAGGCAGCCTGGGTGCTCAATCATACGAAGGCATCTGGCGTCATGATCGGTCGTAGGGCTCATGGCGCTCCTTGGTTTCCGGGTCAAGTGGCGAGTTTCATTCGCACTGGCAATGTGTTGCCAGCTCCGACGCTGGAAATGCAACTCGAATACGTGCTTCATCATCTCAACGCGATGTATGACTTTTACGGCGCAGAGCAGGGTGTGAGAATCGCTAGAAAACATATAAAATGGTACGCAGGAAGACTTCCCCGTCAGGATATTATTAATTCAGAGTTGTTCAGATGTGAGACACCTGAAGCTCAACTCGATCAAGTATCAGAGCTGTATCATCAGCAAGATCGCTTTACAAAAATCAGGCTGCCACATTGTCATCGAAAACTATACGAACATCCGTTGCGGGCGAGGGAGAAGGAAGGCAAAGCGCAGCCAAGAACCGAGAATTCTTCTCAGGTTCTAACTCCGATAGGAAAGACCGACAAAAGCACCCTTCAAGCGTGGAGCGACCAGTCACCATCGAAGAATGTGTCCGTGAGACTGTGACTCGTTACTTAGATGATCTGAATGGTGAGCAGGTGAACGATCTTTACAACATGGTTATTCAACAAGTTGAAAAACCGCTGATTGAGGTGGCTATGAAAAATTGCATGAATAACCAGAGTAAAGCGGCAAGGCTACTCGGTATCAATAGAAACACCCTGAGAAAAAAACTGGCTGAGTATCAGATCTAAAGAGTATCTGTATCTTTGTCATCTAAAATCCGGTGCACCATTGTTTTGGCACCCAAGACACTTTGTATGTGAAGTAATAAAGAATGAATGTGATCCACACAGCGTTAATCAGTGTTTCCGATAAACGGGGAGTTGTCGAATTTGCAACGGCGCTCGAGTCTCTTGGCGTCAAGATACTTTCTACCGGTGGCACTGCCAAGCTATTGATGGAGAGAGAAGTTGCTGTCACCGATGTGAGCGATCATACAGGCTTCAATGAAATAATGGACGGGCGCGTAAAGACGCTGCACCCAAAAATTCATGGAGGAATATTAGGTAGAAGAGGAATTGATGACCTCGTAATGAAGCAAAATGACATTCGTCCGATAGACCTAGTTGTCGTTAACTTATATCCGTTTGAGGAAACTGTTGCACGCGATGATTGTAATTTGGAGACTGCGATAGAAAATATTGATATTGGCGGGCCGGCAATGTTAAGAGCTGCCGCAAAGAATCATGCCCATGTGACGGTCGTGGTGAATCAGTCGGACTACAATCTGGTCCTTTCAGAGATGAAATCGAAACAGAACGGGGTGAGTGATTCAACTCGGTTTAGTCTGGCTGTTAAGGCGTTTGAGCATACGGCAAAATATGACGGTGCGATTGCAAACTATTTGGGTACGCAGGTGGAAATGGATACAGAAGGATCCAAACTAGAATTTCCTCGCACCTGGAATCAGCAGTTTCGCAGAAAACAAATTATGCGATACGGTGAGAACCCGCATCAGTCTGCTGCATTTTATATCGGAGAAAATGCGGTAAGCGGTACCATCTCTGCCTCTTCGCAGCTTCAAGGCAAAGCGCTTTCTTACAATAATATTGCTGACACCGATGCCGCTTTGGAATGCGTGAAGCAATTTGGAACATTACCCACTTGCGTTATTGTGAAACATGCCAATCCTTGCGGGGTATCCACTTCCGAGACGCAGCTAGATGCGTATCTCCATGCTTTTGCCACCGATCCGGAATCTGCGTTTGGTGGAATTATCGCTTTCAATACTAAACTGGAAGAGGTCACTGCTAGGGAGATTGCAGGTAAGCAGTTTGTTGAAGTGATCGTAGCGCCATCGGTATCTGACCGAGCGAAAGTAGTATTGAGTGAGAAAGAAAATGTCAGAGTATTGGAGTGCGGCGAGTTCGCTGATGACGCGCAACACTCCTGGGATATGAAGCGGGTCCAGGGCGGTATGTTGGTCCAGTCCTACGATCATTTACTTAGCGGTGAGTTGGAGATAGTGACCCAGCGCCAGCCTACCAGTGAAGAACAACGGGATCTTGAATTTGCCTGGAAAGTTGCCAAATATGTTAAGTCTAACGCGATTGTTTATGCCTCTAGGTTAATGACAATTGGCGTTGGTGCTGGACAAATGAGTCGGGTTAATTCAGCGCGTATTGCTGCCATCAAGGCCGAGCATGCAGGTCTAAAAGTAGAAGGTGCGGTAATGGCTTCTGATGCTTTTTTCCCGTTTCGTGATGGATTAGACAATGCGGCTGAAGCCGGCATTCGAGCAGTGATACAACCCGGAGGATCGATGCGGGACGAAGAAGTCATCAAAGCAGCTGATGAACATAACATTGCGATGGTGTTTACTGGAATGCGGCACTTCAGACACTAGGGTTTTGTACTGAGAAATATTCATGGGCGAATTTACAAAATACAACGTGATTCTGAGTGGTGCAGTGATGCCCAACGAGGATCGCAATAATGTGATTCAGGATTTGTGCCAACTGTTTCACTCGAAACCGTCCTACATGGAGAAATTGCTCGCTGGTACAGAGGTTGCACTCAAAAAAGAGTACTCAAGACCTGAAGCGGAAAAAATCTGTCGCGCCATCAGAACCGCGGGCGCTGAATGCAAGATGGTTGCTATCGAGGAGCAACGTTTGGAGGTCGTGGATGACAATAGTTCACTGAGCGGTCTTAGTATTACCGAGTTTGTGGTGAACTGTCCTTCATGTAATAAAGATTGCGACAGCACTGCGGACAGCTGCCATCACTGTGGTTACCAGTTTGGTCGGGAAGAAGACAGCCAGTTTTCGTTTTCTGTTCACGAATATGGTGAAGGAGCGATAAAGTTACCCGAGATTGACGAAGCGCCTTTAGAAATGGCGCATATGGGTTCGATGAAAAAGTTCATTGGACCGAACGCTGCATATTATGAAAAAAAGTTCCCGCTTTTTAATAGCGTTAAGCATCCTAAATTTCGGCTAAGCTGGCATTGGCCAGCGCTTTTCGTTTTTTTCTACTGGGCTCTCTATCGAAAACTGTGGGCGTATGCGGCGATTAATCTTGCGGGTATCGCTTTGTTGTTTGCGTTCACCCAACCCTCACCATTGTGGTTGGTGTACAGCCTTGTTTGGCCCGCTGCCGCCAACTTTCTATATTTTATCCATGTGGCCCGCCATGTCAGGTCGGTTCCGGAGGGGATTTCACAGTACGAAAAAGAGGATTTACTTGAGCGCAAAGGGGGAGTCAGTAAAGCTGCGGTAGCGGGTGGTGTCATCGCTATTTTCGTGCTTTCCGTTGCCGCGAGAACTTTGCTTTTGAATATGTATGAAGAAAGATTTGGGTATGCGTCCAATCCGAATCAACAAATGCGGGGAGATGGCACTGTCTTAAATGTCGAACAGGTATCCGACAAAAAAATTGCACGTACATCCAGTGCCCTCATTGTTTTGGCCAATGCCTTGAAGGTTGTTGTCGCAGGTGGAAATGAAAAGATAATAGAAAGCACCATCGAAAACCTGGTCTTCCGCTCTGAAAATGAAGAAATACTGGACGCTTGGGAAAAACCAATATTAATTTCAAAGAAAGATCGTACTGTGGTTCTGCTGTCAGGTGGTCCGGACGGCAAGCCACGAAACTTGGACGATATCATTCAGATAGTCCCCTACTAATTTATTCAATTTTCAATGAACGTTTTGATTGTTGGGAGCGGAGGGAGAGAACATGCTCTCGCTTACAAAGCGGCCCTCTCCGCTCTAGTGACTCATGTGTTTGTGGCACCAGGTAATGCGGGCACTACCAAAAGCGCTGCCGGATCTAAAAACGCGGGAATGACGAATATTGATATCGCCGCTTCAGATATCGAATCGCTAATTGCATTCGCGAAGAAAAATGAGATTGGTTTGACGATTGTGGGCCCTGAGCAACCTCTGGTTGCTGGAATTGTCGATGCATTTAGTGCCGCGGGATTGGCCTGCTTCGGGCCCACTCAATCCGCATCGACGCTGGAAGGTTCGAAAACTTTCGCTAAAGAATTTTTGGAAAGACACCAAATCCCTACTGCTCGCTACCAGAGTTTTACGCAAACCGCTGATGCACTGGAATACCTTGCTACGCAGAAATTTCCGGTTGTCATCAAAGCCGACGGTCTCGCTGCGGGGAAGGGCGTTGTCATCGCGCACAATTTCGAAGTCGGACAGCACGCGATTGAGGAGATGCTTTCTGGCAACCGCTTCGGAGAGGCAGGGCATCGAGTGGTGATAGAAGAGTTCATGGAGGGAGAAGAAGCAAGCTTTATCTGCATCGTCTCCGGGACTAACGTGTTACCTATGGCATCGAGTCAGGATCACAAAGCGGCTTTTGATCATGACCAAGGTCCGAATACCGGTGGTATGGGGGCCTATTCTCCTGCTCCGATAGTGGATGAAGGAATGACAAAAAGCATTCTGGACAAAGTGATTTACCCGACAGTAAATGGATTGCAACTAGAGGGAACACCTTACATCGGATTTCTCTATGCGGGTTTGATGATTGGTTCTGACAATATTCCAAGAGTGGTGGAATTCAACTGCAGATTTGGTGACCCAGAAGCGCAACCAGTACTGTCGAGATTAAAGTCTGATCTTGTCTCCCATTGTCTAGCCGCAGTGGAGGGACGACTTTCTGGTGAAGTTGCACAATGGGATGAACGGTGTTGCCTGGGAGTGGTCATGGCCGCGGATGGATATCCAGAAAGCTATACAAAAGGAGCACGAATATCAGGCCTCGATCTGATGGTGGATAATACAGAAGTGTTTCATGCCGGCACTCAAGTTAATGACAGTGGCGAAATTGCCACATCAGGTGGAAGAGTGTTATGCGTTACCGGTTTTGGTGACACGGTTCGTGAGGCCCAGAAAAAGGCTTATCAGCGTGTTAGTCATATCGACTGGCAGGGCGCCTGGTATCGAAGTGACATTGGATATCGGGCGGTCCAACGCGAGCAAGAATGAGATATGTCAGTATCTAGTGGATCTCGAAAAGCGATTGTTGGATCTATCGAACAAGGAGCTGAGATAATTTGTTCGGGCGGTGTTGTCGCTTATCCAACCGAATCCTGCTTTGGATTGGGCTGCGATCCTGACAATGATGCGGCAATCCAGCGCATATTAAATATGAAGAAGCGAGAGAGAAGTAAGGGGTTGATATTGATCGCTGACAAATTTGATCGCTTTACTTCCTATCTTGAAGATCTTCCTGATGACATCATGCAAAAGATGGTGGATTCCTGGCCAGGACCAAATACCTGGTTGTGTCCAGTAAACGAAGGAGTGTCCGAGTGGCTGCGTGGAGATTATTCCACACTGGCGATTCGGGTTACAGCGCACGCACCAGCGAAGGAGTTGAGTATGAATGCAGACAGAGCGATTGTTTCTACGAGTGCGAATGTAGCGACCAAGCCAGCTTTAACCACGGTAAATGAAGTCATCGAAACATTTGGTGAACTTGTAGATCTGATAGTTGATCATTCTATCGGTCATGACTTAAAACCTTCAACCATTCGAGATGCAGTCACCGGTGAGGTCCTAAGATAATTATGGATTCACAGAGTAAGCCTGATGTAAAAAAAGTAATCGACCAATTTAAGACGTTACAAAATGCAATAACCTCGGCATTGGAAACGATGGATGGGGGCAAAGAATTCCTGGAAGATATTTGGGGGCATAAAAATGGCGGTGGTGGTCGATCCAGAGTGCTTGAGGGGGGAGCGGTTTTTGAAAAAGCCGGTGTCAATTTTTCCCATGTAAAAGGTGATGCATTACCAGCATCAGCCAGCGCAGATCGTGGAGAAATAGCGGGCAAACCGTTCGAAGCTTGCGGTGTTTCGCTTGTGGTACATCCTCTTAATCCGTTTGCACCCACTTCTCATATGAATGTTAGGTTGTTTGTGGCTGATCCAGAAAGCGACTCACCAGTGTGGTGGTTTGGTGGAGGATACGATCTCACCCCATACTACCTTGAAGAAGATGATTGCAGGCATTGGCATCAGACCGCTCGTAATGTTTGCGATGAATTTGATGCAACCTACTACCCTCGATTTAAAAAATGGTGCGATGAGTACTTTTATCTGAAACATCGCAAAGAACCCCGTGGGATTGGTGGTCTATTTTTTGATGATTTTACTGAAGGTGGATTTGACCATGCTTTTTCTTTTGTTACTGCAGTCGCTAAAAGCTACACCTCAGCCTACTTGCCCATTATAGAGAAAAGACACGACACCCCGTACACTGATGAACATCGTGAATTTCAGGCTTACCGAAGAGGGCGATATGTTGAATTCAACCTGGTGTTTGATAGGGGAACCATCTTTGGATTGCAGTCCGGTGGACGAATAGAATCAATCCTGATGTCTTTACCTCCGGTTGTGCAATGGCGGTACAACTGGAAACCCGAGCCAGATTCAGCAGAACATAAGTTATATGATGTTTTTCCAGAACCCAGAGACTGGTTAGCATAGTGTGGCTTTTTCTTTACCAGGTTTTACTCTACCTGGTTTCTCCCGTTTTCCTGTTACGATTTCTTTGGCGAACCTGGAGAAATAACGACTATGGTAAACGTATCGGCGAGCGAGTTGGTCTCACTGGTCTGAGTGCAGATAAAAAAAGAATCTGGATCCACGCGGTGTCGGTAGGAGAAGTAAACGCCGCAGTTCCACTAGTGCTTGCCATTCAAAAGAAGTGGGCGGAGAAACCGATTATCGTGACCACGATGACGACTACTGGAGCTGATAGAGTCGTTCAAATGTTTGGTGAAAGTGTTATCCATCGATACTTGCCCTATGATTTTCCTGGCTCGATGCGTCGATTTCTGTTGTCTGTCAATCCAGAGATCGGTGTCATCATGGAAACAGAGCTTTGGCCAAATCTAATCCATAGATGTGATCAAGACGGGATTCCTTTAATTTACGCGAATGTTCGACTTTCTGAACGTTCTTTTCGTGGTTACCAGCGTGTCCGGGGGCTGTTTCAACCTTTATTAAAATCGATAAATCGCTTTGCCGCTCAATCTGAAGCGGATGCCAAAAGGCTGGTTGCGCTGGGAGCTCCGGAACAATCTGTTGAGGTAACAGGTAGCTTAAAATTCGATTTGCAAATGCCAGCGAGCATTGTCGAGGCCGGACATTCGATTCGACGGCAGCTAGGTCAACAACGACAAGTGATCGTTGCGGCCAGTACCCATGACGAAGAAGAGCTGGCGATGTTGAAACTCTTTCATCGGCTAAAGAGTAGGGTACCTAATTTATTACTCATTCTTGTGCCGCGACACCCTGAGAGGTTTGACAGCGTCTATCGACTTTGCCAGAAATCAGACGTGAACGTGATGAAGAGAAGTGAGTATCAGGGTATGCTGCATGCAGAAACCGACGTGCTTTTAGTGGACCAAATGGGAGCGCTAACTCAATTTATTTCCGCGGGAGATATTACGTTCATGGGAGGAAGTTTGGTGCCGGTGGGGGGGCACAATCTGCTTGAACCTGCGGCGCTGGGGAGAGTTGTTGTTTTTGGTCCTCACATGTTTAATTTTGCAGAAATTTCACGGCTTTTTGTAGAGTTAGGTGCGGGAATTCAGGTTCAAGATGCCAAAGAGTTGGACGAAGTTATGATCGAATTATTCGAGGATACCGCAAGAAGAAATCAATACGCACAGATTGGAGAAAAACTGGTTAAGGACAATCGAGGTGCACTTCTGAAAGTGATTGGTATGGTCCGAGATGAGATTCGATCTGCGACTCAAGTTGGTTAATATTGGAACTCTCCCCGCTGTTATTCGTCAAGTGCGCGTTCAACAATTTCAGACACATTGCTGGACAGTGCGCTTTGCTGCCGAATCGAAATGAGGGATTGACGCATTGCGTCGGCTATGTCTGATTTCATGTCCTGCCATTGATTAAACCCTGAAGCCAATCGAGCCGCGATTTGCGGATTAGTCTGATCCATCTTGAGAACCCAGGAGGCGAGAAATCGATACCCTTCTCCATCTCTCTGATGGAAGGCGGTTGGATTTCCGTGGGTTGCGCCCATGATCAACGAATAGACTTTATTCGGGTTGAGCGCATCAAAAGCTTCATGACTAGAAAGCTCCATGACTTGCGAGAGAGTGTTCGGTAGCCTGGACGTAGCCTGGGCACGAAACCATTTATCGACAACTAGTGGGTATTGCTTCCATTGCTGATAAAAACCATCAATGAGCTGTTTTCTATTTGGATTGGTGGAATTCACAATCGAATCGAAAGCGGAAGCTCTATCGGTCATGTTCTTCGCGTCCCGCAACTGTACTTCTGCCATCTTATGAACTTCCCGCACGTCCAGAGCCGTCAGTAGTTTTAATACCGCGTCTCTCAGTTCGCGAATTGACATTTGTTGTTGAGAAAGACCCCCTTCATTTAGTTCCGACAAAATCTGATATAGTTTTTTTAAAGAAGTGTAATGAGAGTCCGCTAGTTTTTCGCTAAGCGAGTGATGAGATGCAGCAATTGCGTGAGGGTCGATCGGTTTGGATTGCTGAGCAAGCCATGCCTGTCCCGGAAGCGACAGTAGCTTTGCAGTGAGTGCGAGATCCACACTGGTGTCAATTCCATCTTTGTTGATCGCTGCGCTAATTGTGTCGTCAATGATCTTCCCTACGATTTCAATCAAGGTCGGATCAAATTTGCAAGGCTTGCCGTTTTGCAGCCTCCCAACGTTTTCAATTATGGCTCGTTGGTATAACTCTTGCCCCGCCTCCCAGCGGTTAAACGGGTCATCATCATGGAGAAAGAGAACTTTCGCACTGGCTAAATCTAAATCATGCTTCAGGATAACCGGGCTGGTAAATTCCCTGAGTACGGATGGAACAGGTTGGCTCTCTATCTCAGAAAACTCTACGGTCTGCACGTTTTTCTCAAGTCTCAGAGTGACTTCGGATTCGTTATGATGGAGCGGATATTTTTGACCAGATTGACTAAACAGTGACACCTTGATCGGTATCACGAAGGGTTCTTTTGCTTCACCATCTGGAGTATCCGGGCAAGACTGTTTGAGTATTATTCGGAAGATTTTCGACTCTGGGAGATATTCATAGGTCGCTTCAACTCGCGGTGTGCCCGCCTGACTGTACCAGCGTTGGAACTGGGTAAGATTTTCTCCCGAAGCGTCACTTATCGCCGCAACAAAATCGTCCGTAGTGACTGCCTGACCATCGTGTCTGTCAAAGTAGAGATCTGTCCCTGCGCGAAATTTTTCTTCCCCGACGAGTGTACGCAACATACGCACAACTTCAGCACCTTTTTCGTAGATGGTGACAGTGTAGAAATTGTTGATCTCCTGGTAATAAGAAGGTCTAACCGGATGTGCCATGGGGCCGGCATCTTCGGGGAACTGGTGATTACGCAGAACATTGACATCACTGATACGCTGAACTCCACGCGAATTCATATCTGCGCTAAATTCTTGGTCGCGAAAAACCGTAAACCCTTCTTTCAAGCTCAGCTGGAACCAGTCTCTACAGGTAACCCTGTTTCCTGACCAGTTGTGAAAGTACTCGTGAGCGACGACACGTTCCACATTCAAAAAGTCGGTATCGGTCGCTGTATCAGAATCAGCAAGCACATACTTGGTGTTGAAAATATTGAGGCTCTTGTTCTCCATCGCGCCCATATTAAAGTCACCAACTGCGACTACGTTAAAGAGATCAAGATCGTATTCGCGACCATATACCTCTTCATCCCATTTCATGGATCTTTTCAAGGCCTCCATTGCGTATTCACATTTTTCTATGTCTGCATCACTCGCATAGAACTTGAGATCGACTTCTCGATTGCTACTGGTCCGGAAAGAGCTCCGCATTTCGGAGAGTGAGCCAGCCACGATCGCGAAGAGGTAGGTGGGCTTGGGAAATGGATCATGCCAAATCACGGTCTGTTTGCTTCCGTTCACTTCGGAATTTTCCAGATTTCCATTGCTTAACATCACTGGAAATTGCGCGACATCACCGCGCAACGTTACTCGATATGTTGAAAGATTGTCCGGTCGGTCAATGGCAGGAGTGATTCGACGAAAACCCTCAGCTTCACATTGGGTGCATAGCATCGTTGACGACTGATACAGGCCGCTTAATTCTGTATTCTCACTGGGATTGATCTGGTTTACGATTCGAAGGGTGAACGTATTGGGGGTATCGAAAATAGAGAGCGTTTTCTCTGACTGTTGATACTGCGAAGCCGGCAGTCTCGCGCCGTTAATTTCAATCGACAGAATATCCATTCTCTCGCAGTCCAGCGTAAGTGTTGAACTTTCCGGTCGATCTATTTGGCGTACCACGGAATGTGTCGCAGTGACTTCTGTGGCAGTACCGTGTAGTGCAAATTGCAAGTCGCTATGTGAAATTTTATGCGTATGGGGTTGATAATCCTTGAGGTAAATAACGTCTTGTTTGTCTTTCATTGGAAGCAGCGAGTTCAGTATGGTGGAAGACTGCCATGAGGATAATCACGGCGCAATGGCAGGAGGAATAAGAATAGGGTAAATTGGAACTCCATCGCCTAGTTTTTATTTATTATGCAAGTCGCCTCCCTCGATCATCTTGTGCTGACAGTCAAGAGTATCCCTGAGTCTGTCGATTTCTACTGCAAGGTATTGGGTATGCGGGAACAGGTCTTTACCGGCAATGGTGTCTCCAGAATAGCGCTAAAATTTGGAAATCAAAAAATCAATTTGCACGAAGTGGGCAATGAGTTTCTCCCAGGCGCTTCCAGACCTCTGTCCGGAACAGGGGATTTATGCTTCCTGACTGATGACAATATGGGACAGGTGCTGGCCCACTTGAAGCAGCAGGAAATAGAAATCGTGGATGGGCCTGTGGAGAGAACAGGAGCGACCGGCAGGCTGCTTTCCGTATACATCCGTGATCCCGATCTCAACCTGATTGAGATTTCCAACTTACTGTAAAGAAAAACGTACCGAAGAAGGGGGTGCCACCACAGGTAGCGATTAGAGGTTCAGCAATTAGGTTCGCTATCTCTCAAGATATTGCAGTTTCTCTTTCACTTCCGCCCACTTCTCCGCATCTTCAGGGGGTGGTTTCATTTCTGTAATTACAGGCCAGACTTGGCTCAATTCCGTGTTGAGGTCCAAGAAATGTGCCTGATCCTCGGGAAGCTCATCTTCGGCATAAATTGCATCAACCGGACATTCAGGTTCGCACAGGCTGCAGTCAATACATTCTTCCGGATCGATCACAAGGAAGTTAGGACCCTCGTGAAAACAGTCCACGGGGCAAACTTCGACACAGTCGGTGTGTTTGCATTTGATACAGGATTCAACAACAACGTAAGTCATGAGTGTGCAGTAGCTAAAATATTCGGGCGGATTGTACTACTTTCGAGTCTTCTTCCCCAACATCTTGGTGAGGTCATAAAGCAAATCGAGAGCCTGTCTCGGGGTAACGTCATTGGGTGATGTACCCTTTAATCGCGCGATGACAGCTTGCTCTTCTGGCCGACTCTCTGGGAACAGACTCGCCTGAGGTGTTGGCTTTTTCTCCGACTCCTTGCCGCTGACAACATATTGGTCTTCTAATCCTAGTAGCTTTTGTTGCGATTCGTTAATGACCGACTCGGGTACACCAGCCAGCC
>JAHQWE010000035.1 GCA_019633985.1 Acidiferrobacterales bacterium
CCCTGCTCTGAACTCCGTGATCGAAAATGAGTTCACGCCTGGCAACTCTATACAAACAGAATCTGAAATCGTTGACTACATCCGTCAAACCGCTGACACAGTCTATCATCCTACTAGCACATGTATTATGGGTTCAGAGGACCGTCTTTCGGTTGTCGATAATGCGTGTAAGGTCTATGGAATCGAAAACCTGAGGGTGGTAGATGCCTCGGTATTTCCAACCGTCATATCCGGAAATACCAACGCACCCGTGATCATGGTTGCGGAGAAAATAGCAGACGCTATGAAAAGCAAAAATGCCGCGCCGCCGAATGAATTCTAGGCGCAGTAAGCAATGGACAGCGCACCAGGTCCTACATTCACCCCGGCGGCAGTACTCATCATGGATAAGCAGATTCGGATTCCCTCTTTCTCCGCATGGTCCTGCAGATCACGAAAACTATCCAACACCATAATCTCTCGTGTGTTACCCGCATAGCTCACCATTATAGCGTTGATCATCAATCCATTATCGATTGCCTTCGCCACCATCTTAAATAGCCGAGTGATCGCGTCGTTAAACCCCTTTCCCCAACCAACACGCTCTGTTTCATCTCTGCGCATCATGATAATCGGCTTCATATCAAACGATTTTCCCATGGCATAAGACCAGGTGCCGATACTTTTCTCGCCTCGTAGGCTAGCACGGGATCGAATGTAATAGAGATCATTAGGAACCGTATACACCTGGACGTTCGCCGACATAACCCGCAGAACTTCATACAGTTCCTTGGTATCAACGTGTTTAATAACGTTAACGAATCGATGCGCCTCATACGCCAAGAGCGCTTGTCCGGTAAACAATGTTTGTGTATCCATAATTCGTAGAACTTTAAGCTTGTTCTCACGTTTCCGGCTGGCTTTAATACCGTCCATGGTCTCTTTCCCGGCACGCACTGCATATTTATAGATATTGCTTCTTTTGCTGCTGAGACACATCAGGAGCGCCTGTTCGTACTGCTTTACAATATAGTTTTGTAAAAACTCCGTAATGACGTCAACCGAAGGGGGAAGAGAGTAAACGTCTCGCGCCCGGAAGTGCGAGTAGTTGTTATAAAAAGTTCTCGTAGTTTCTGGGTCGCGACTGTCAAAATAGTTCTTGTCGCCAAAGACCACACCCAGCGGTATTACATGGATGTCATTGTTCTTACAAAAATCAACCGGCAGGTCACATGCCGCATCTACGATAATTGCAGTGGTCATTTTCTTTTGGACAACTTAGATTCGATTGCCGGTACACTGGCCAACACCCCAATAGGGGTTTGGAAAGGATTTTAATTTAGAGATAGAAGTTAACATCTTGACCCTGCTCAACTCTTGCTGGCGGTATTCTCGTCTCACAGACGTGTATTATACGGGAATATTGATGACACTCACCTTATCCATTGCCATATTCCCCTGCTATTGATACCCGTGCGATAGGCAATTACACCAGGTCTCGAGATAATAACTTCAACCTCCTGCGGTTCTTAGCTGCGTGTGGGGTAATTCTGAGTCATAGTATTCTCCTTAGCGGACAATTGAACCATGGAGCGGCTTGGGCTCTGGGTTACCTCTCGGTCAATTGTTTTTTCATTATTAGTGGGTTTCTGGTATCTGCCAGCCTACTTAATCGCAGTAGTATTCGTCGATATACACTGGCAAGGACGCTGCGCATCTATCCAGCTTTGTTCTTGTGTGTCTCTCTATCCATTCTTATTGTAGGAATATTGACAGCCCAGCGCGGCTTGCCCGAGTTTCTGCTGTCCACACAAACGGTGGAGTTCTGGTTTAAAAACAGCCTGCTATTTGTGGGACAAGTGCAAATGACACTGCCCACTGAATTATTTGCCGAAAACCCAGTTAAGAGCCAGGTAAACGCGCCACTATGGACCTTGCAATATGAAATCTTGATGTACTTCGTCCTCGCGCTGATATTTTTTATCAGCCGACTCGCTATTCCTGCCCGTTCAACGACTTATTTTCTGATGGCGGTCACAGGAATCGGTGTAGTTTGCATGTTTTTCTTCCTGCTCAATATTACCCAGGAACAACCCCTCCGTGGCGCAATGGCAAACCTCGTTCGTTTCGGAGCAATGTTTTTCTACGGCTCAACACTTTACCTGTTACGCGACAAGATCCATCTTAAGCTTGGAACCGTCTTGAGCATCTGCTTTGTGATAGTGCTTTCCGTCGCGCGCCGGGAGCTTTTTGTCTGTGCGGTTTATCTATCACTAGGCTATATCCTGATCTACCTGGCATACATTCCCTCAGGCCCGATAAGACTGTTCAACAAATTGGGTGATTACTCTTATGGGCTCTACATCTACGCCTTTCCAATTCAACAGCTGCTGATGCATTACTATCCCGCAACCGGCGCCGCTGAACTGTTGGTGATGTCATTTAGCATTACGCTCATCGTGGCAGTCGCATCATGGCACTTCATAGAACGATCGGCACTGGCTTTAAAACGTTAATGCCTCATATAAACTGGATGCAAATCAGATCCAATTCCTAGGCGGCTATAGATAACCTGTTTACTCTAGAGCTTCGATGATTTGATGGTGAAAGGCGGTATCATGAAATCGGCTAAGCTCCTGCAAGCCGGTCGGGCTGGTGACATTCACCTCTATTAGCTTGTTGCCGATAATATCTATTCCGACGAAGAATATCCCCTGCTCAATTAACCCGGGCTTTAACGCAGCGCATATCTGTAAGTCATGATCATTCAGCTCCACCGGATTAGCGGTACCGCCCTGATCCAGATTGTTTAACTCTTGCCCATCGGCGTGAAGCCTCAGGATTCCGCCTAGCACCTCACCTTCCAGCATCAGTATACGCTTATCACCTTCGCTTGCCTCTGGCAGATACTCTTGCGCGATCACCCAATGCGAGCCTTGGTGTGTGGCCTGATGGAGGAGTTCGTCATCATCACCGAGGTCATAAAACAGGATCCCCTTACCACCAAACCCGTCTATCGGTTTAACAGTCAGCTTTCCCTGTTCTTCAGCAAATCGTTTAATTTCTTGTACCGAGCTGGATACGATAGTTTGTGGAGTAAAACTAGGGAATTCGAGTGCAGCGAGTTTTTCATTCCAGTTTCTCACCCCTTCAGGTCGATTGAGTACCCGGGTCGTGGAAGGCAGTCTGTCAAGTAACAGGGTAGTGTAAAAATACCTGCGATCAAACGGTGGGTCTGTACGCAACCAGACCACATCAGTCTGTGCAAGAGCGATCACCTCCTCATTGAGCACTTCAAAAGGTGTATCAGGATCATCAAGTACATTGACCCACAACACCTTGGAAAACAGCTGATCGTGGTCCAATAGCAACCACTGTTGATCAAGATAGCAAACTCGATGCCCTCTGTCCTGACAACCTTTCATGAGGAACCAGGTCGTATCCTTCCACGACTTAACCCCTTCTAAAGGGTCCATGATAAATGCGTGTTGCATAACGTTAACTAGTCTAGGTGTGTTGGAGACTATCCAAGCTGGTTAATCAGCGTACCCCAGTGATTTAAGGGCGAGCGTGATTTCATCCAGAATGGCAGGATCATCGATCGTAGCCGGCATTTTCCATTCCTCATTATCCGCGATTTTCTTCATCGTTCCACGCAGGATCTTCCCTGACCGCGTTTTCGGCAGTCGGTTCACCACCGCCGCAAGTTTAAATGCTGCCACAGGGCCAATTTTCTCCCGGACCAATGCGATGCACTCTGTAATGATATCGTCATCTGCCCGGTCTACTCCCGAGCTCAATACCAGACAGCCCAGGGGGAGTTCTCCCTTTAGAGCGTCACGCACTCCGAGCACCGCACATTCTGCAACGTCCGGGTGTGACGCTAGCACCTCTTCGATTGCACCTGTTGAAAGCCGATGACCCGCTACGTTGATGACGTCGTCAGTTCTCGACATCACGTAGACATAGCCGTCTTCATCGATGTAACCCGCATCTCCAGACTCATAATACCCAGGAAAACGACTAAAGTAAGAAGAAAACATACGATCTCTGGCATTCCATAAAGTAGGAAACGTTCCAGGTGGCAGCGGGAGTTTAACGACTAGAGATCCAATATCTCCTCGCTTAACTGGTTTGCCATCATCGTCCAACACGTCCATTTCCCAGCCTGGTAGCGGCTTTGTTGGTGATCCCTGTTTAATCGGCAATAATTCAATGCCCGGGCAGTTGGAGCAAATCGCCCAACCGGTTTCAGTTTGCCACCAGTGATCAATTACTGGTACGCCTAGCTGATCGGTCGCCCATTGCAGCGTATCCGGATCGGTTCTCTCTCCTGCAAGAAACAAAGATTGCAAGCAAGAGACATCATATTTTTTTAGATATTCACCCTCTGGGTCTTCCTTTTTGATCGCGCGAAACGCGGTGGGCGCGGTAAACAGCACTTTGACATTGTGCTGAGAAATCACGCGCCAGAAGGTTCCCGGATCCGGAGTGCCCACCGGTTTACCCTCAAACACGATTGAGGTATTCCTGGCGAACAGAGGCGCATAAACAATATACGAATGCCCGACAACCCACCCAACATCAGAAGCCGCCCAATAAACGTCGCCTGGGTTGACGTTGTAAATATTTTTCATGGTCCAGTGCAACGCCACAATACCTCCTGCGGTATCGCGCACCACACCCTTAGGCTGGCCTGTGGTACCTGAGGTATACAAAATGTATAGTGGATCTGTGGCATCCATGGAGACGCAGTCTTTAGGCTCACTTTTGGTCACAGCTTCATGCCAGTCAATATCCCGATCACCGTTGATCGTGGCCGCGCATTGCGGGCGTTGTAAAACCACGCACTTGTCCGGGGTATGTTCCGCGAGCTCCACCGCTTTATCCAGAAGGGGTTTGTATTCAATCACGCGACCGGGCTCCAATCCGCAAGACGCTGCCACAATGACCTTCGGCTGACAATCATCAATCCGAACCGCCAGCTCGTTCGAGGCAAATCCGCCAAACACCACTGAATGCACAGCACCGATTCGGGCACAGGCAAGCATCGCGATGACAGCCTCCAAAACCATTGGCATATAAAGAATAACCCGATCACCTTTCTCCACACCTTGCGATGCCAAGGCTCCGGAGAAAGCGGCGACCTGTTGCTGTAGTTCTGAAAAAGTTAGTGTTTTCACGGAATCGGTGATGGCACTGTCATGAATCAGCGCGATCTGGTCGCCATGGCCGCTGTCAACATGACGATCCACCGCGTTGTAGCACACATTGGTTTTACCTCCCACAAACCAGCGGGTAAACGGCGCATCGCTATCGTCGATGAGTTGATCCCATTTCTTGTCCCAGTGAATAGCTTCCGCAGCCTGCTCCCAAAAAGCCTCGGGCTGCGCAATGGAATGTTGGTAAACACTGTCGAATGAATTTTGATCTGGCATGGCTGAGTGAAGGTGCTTATTGTGATTTTTGGTGGATTCGCTGAATTGTAAGACAAAAGTTGGTGAGAAGAGACACTGCTATCTGCCCGGGCGCTCAACCCGACACACAAACTCAGATTACGAATGCCACTAATTTACGGTAAAGTACCGCAATCGATCCGCGATGCAAATCCCACGTTTTGCCGATGGCTTCAATCAGAGGGTTACGCATCACATTCCTAACTCCAGACTGCATTTCTGAATTGAGCAAAATGAAATATTCCCACATTATCAGCGAAAAACGCGACAACGTTGGCCTCATCACCCTGAATCGACCGAAGGCCATGAATGCGCTCTCCTCTGCGCTGATGATCGAGCTAGGTACCGCAGTGAGAGATATGGATCAGGACCCCGAACTTGGAGCGATCGTCATCACAGGCAATGACAAAGCGTTTGCCGCCGGGGCCGACATTGTGGAAATGAAGGACAAGACCTTCATGGAGGCCTATAAGCAAGATTTCATCACCGACAATTGGGAAGAAGTCAGCCGATGCCGAAAACCGGTTATTGCTGCAGTCAACGGCTATGCACTGGGCGGTGGCTGCGAGCTGGCAATGATGTGCGACTTTATTCTCGCGGGAGATAGCGCTCAGTTTGGCCAGCCCGAAATTAATCTTGCGATCATCCCTGGCGCCGGCGGAACCCAGCGATTAACCCGTGCTATTGGCAAAGCAAAAGCGATGGATCTTTGTTTAACCGGCCGAATGATGGATGCGGAAGAAGCGGAAAGAGCCGGATTGGTTGCACGCATCATTCCAGCAGAAAACCTATTGGAAGAAGCGATCAAAACTGCAGGGAAAATTGCTGCCAAATCTTTGCCGTCGGTATTGATTTGCAAAGAGTCTGTGAATCGAGCTTTTGAATCCAGCCTGTCGGAAGGTCTGTTGTTCGAAAGACGTCATTTCCACGCACTATTTGCCACGGAGGATCAAAAAGAAGGCATGTCGGCATTTGCTGAGAAACGTAAACCTTCCTGGAAGCATCAATAGGCATCCCTAGGGGTTTAGAAGTCAACATGAGCGTATCTCACTCCTGGCGGACCCCCTTCGTCGTTATTCTTGCAGGCTGCGCAATCGCCTTGATCGGATTCGGCGTTCGATCCAGCTTTGGTTTGTTTCTCGAACCAATGACAGTTACCCAGGGCTGGTCGCGGGAAACTTTCGGATTTGCCATGGCGGTCCAAAATTTGTTCTGGGGGGTGGGATTACCATTCGCCGGGGCGATGGCAGATAAATTCGGTGCGGTCAAAGTTATTCTTTTCGGCGCGGTCATTTACGCAATCGGTGTTTTTACAATGACCGTTGTAGATAGCCCTGCCGGACTGGTACTCAGTGGTGGGGTGCTGGCTGGCACAGGTATAGCTTTATCAGCGTTCACCATCGCCATGGCATCCATGGCGAGGGTGGTGGGGCCAGAGAAGCGATCACTTACCCTGGGTCTTGGCACTGCCGCAGGATCACTCGGTCAAGTTGTGTTTTCACCCTTAAGCCAGGGCTTTATTAATGCCTATGGCTGGAGCACGGCACTTGTCTGGCTTGCCGCAGCGCTGCTCATCATGATCCCGCTCGCACTCTGCCTGCCCGGCGACCCAACTATATCAAAAGGGGAAAAGAGCAACCAAACGCTTGCCAATGCGCTAACCGAAGCGGCTTCTCATCGGGGTTACATCTTGCTCACTGTCGGCTTTTTTGTCTGCGGATTCCATGTTGCGTTTATCACCGTGCATTTCCCTGCCTACATCCGCGATCTCGGGTTGGATCCAGCCGTGGGAGCGTGGTCCATCGCTTTGATTGGATTGATGAATATCGCGGGCTCCCTGCTTTCAGGGATAGCTGGACAACGCTACAGCAAAAAGATGAGTTTGAGCGTTATTTACTTCGCGCGAGCAGTGGTGATCACCGCACTGATTATGCTCCCGAAGAGTGAGCTGGTGATCTACCTGTTCGCGGCCTCGATGGGGATTCTTTGGCTATCGACGGTCCCGCTAACGACAGGAATTGTGGCACAGGTATTTGGTGTCCGATACATGGCCACATTGTTCGGCATTGTTTTTCTCAGCCATCAAATTGGCAGCTTTATCGGCGTCTGGCTCGGTGGCAGAATTTATGATCAAACCGGCAGTTACGACACCATGTGGATTGCCGGGATTGTGCTCGGTGTCATAGCTGGATTCATTCACTTACCGATCAATGAGAAGCCGCTTACCAGACTGTCACAGAGCGCGGCGGCGGCGAATTAACCCCGTCACATTTCTGGGAGCGTAGATGAATCGCTTTTCATGATGGGATCGCTTATATCCTGAGTAAATCCCGCGTACATTACTAACAGGGCGGGATTTACCTGCGCCTAGTCAACCCCAGGCGTATTAAGCAGAATTGGTATCGAACTCTAGCGCCTTCTTTTCGTTTTTATCCTTGCCAACAGAAATCCGCACGGTGCCCCCTTTCGAAAGCTTGCCAAACAAAAGCTCGTCCGCGAGTTTTTGTTTGATCTCCTTTTGAATCACGCGCGCCATAGGCCTTGCGCCCATTGCCGGGTCGTACCCTTTTTCTGCGAGCCATTCAATGGCCTCATCATCGACTTCCAATGTGACATTTTTCTCTCCAAGCTGGTGATCCAGCTCGAGAATAAATTTCTTCACGACATGATGGATTGTGTCGGTGTTAAGGCCGTTGAATCGGACAATGTTATCAAGACGATTTCGGAACTCAGGAGTGAACGCCTTTTTGATCGCTTCCATATCGTCACTGGCGTTGTCCTGCATGACAAACCCCATTGATTCTCGCGCTGCGCGTTCCGCACCAGCATTGGTTGTCATCACAATAATGACATTTCGAAAATCTGATTTTCGACCGTTATTATCTGTGAGACTTCCATAGTCCATCACCTGCAGCAGAATATTAAACAGGTCGGGGTGCGCTTTTTCAATTTCGTCAAACAACAGCACCGCATGCGGATGTTTGTTAATCGCTTCTGTCAACAATCCACCTTGATCAAATCCTACATAGCCAGGAGGTGCGCCGATCAATCTGGACACCGTATGTCGCTCCATATACTCAGACATGTCAAACCTAAGAAATTCAATGCCTAGGGTATTCGCCAGTTGCTTTGTTACTTCTGTTTTACCGACACCGGTTGGGCCAGAAAACAGCAGTGACGCAATCGGTTTTTCGGCACTACCTAGACCGGAACGCGCCATTTTTATCGACGAAGCAAGTGTACTAATCGCTTCATCCTGGCCAAAAACCACCATTTTCAAATCACGTTCGAGATTTTGTAGCGATTTAATATCCGACGCCGAAACATGTTTCGGAGGTATACGCGCAATATCGGAAATCATACTTTCAATTTCCTTTACACCAATCGTTTTCTTGCGTTTTTCGGCCGGCGTCAGACGGGTTTTCGCGCCTGCTTCGTCTATCACATCGATAGCCGTATCTGGAAGCTGGCGATCGCCTAAGTAGCGTGCAGAAAGTTCGACCGCACTCCGCAGTGCCGGCTGGGTATATTTCACGCCATGATGCTCTTCAAACCGAGTTTTCAATCCACGCAAAATCTCTACTGCTTCTTCGATTGTTGGCTCAACAATATCGATTTTTTGGAATCGCCTTGAAAGAGCGCGATCTTTTTCAAAAATGCCGCGATATTCCTGATAGGTAGTCGATCCTATGCATTTCAATTCCCCAGAAGCCAGCATCGGTTTCAGCAAATTCGATGCGTCCAGAGCACCACCCGATACCGCTCCCGCGCCGATAATGGTATGAATTTCATCTATGAAAAGTACCGCGTTATCTTGCTTGTCGAGCTCCTTCAACACCGCTTTGAGCCGTTGCTCAAAATCACCTCGGTATTTTGCTCCTGCGAGCAATGCCCCCATATCCAGCGAGTAGATTGTGCTCTCGGCTAAAACTTCGGGAACTTCCCGGTGATATATCCTTCTGGCCAATCCCTCCGCTAAAGCGGTTTTACCTACGCCGGCTTCTCCAACAAATAAAGGATTGTTTTTTCTTCTACGGCAGAGAATCTGAATCGTTCTTTCCAGTTCTTTTTGTCTGCCGATTAACGGATCGATCTTTCCTTGCTCCGCAAGCTGGTTCAGATTGATTGTGTATGCTTCGAGGGCGTCACCAGACTGATCGTATTCACCTTCCTCATCAAATTCCTGCTCCTCTTCGGGCGCAGGCAAACGATCTCCTTCAGGGATTTTAGTAATTCCATGGGAGATATAGTTGACCACATCGTATCGACTAATTTCCTGCTGACTCAAAAAATAAACCGCAAACGACTCTCTTTCGCTAAACACCGCGACCAGAACATTCGAACCTTTCACCACTTTTTTTCCAGAGCTCTGCACATGCATGATTGCCCGTTGCAGTACACGTTGGAAACCCAGGCCGGGTTGAGGCTCATCCTCTGATTCCTCACCCATCAGCGGCACTTCCGTCTCCAAATAATGCTGCAGAGACTTTTCAAGAGCTTCCAGGTTTCCCCCGCAAAGGCGGATAGTTTTTCGGGTTTCACTATCGTCGAGAAGCGCATAGAGCAAATGCTCTACAGTAATAATTTCGTGTCTGTGCGTTCGCGCATAGTTAACCGCGACACCCAGTGTGACTTCTAGTTCTTCAGATAGCATTCTCTCAATCCCGAATTTCTGTTTTTATCAGGCAGTAATCAAACTATTACTACCCAACATCGCAAACCATAGTTTGCTCATGCGACATCCATACTACACTGGAGCGGGTGCTGATTCTCCGTTGCGCAGTCCATCACCAGGCGCACTTTCGTTTCGGCAATCTCGCGGGGAAACACGCCGCAAACCCCCACACCTTTGGTGTGCACATGGATCATTATTTCCTCAGCATTAGGTCGCGTCATACTGAAGAAGTTCATCAACAACGACACCACAAACTCCATAGGTGTGTAATCATCGTTGTGAAGTAACACTTTATACATCGGCGGCTTTTTGAGTTTGGGTTTGCTTTGCTCAACAATTAACCCGGTGCCACCATCATCAGGTAAGTTTTTTTTGTCAGCCATTAAATCACCTTCCTGCGTTCCAATACAGATCGGAACCTAGACTGCCGCGCCGCCGCATCCACCACATGCACCGCTACCGCCTACTGCCTGGAACACGTTGTTAAACACAAAAGAGGCGTTCATACCATCGTCAACGTAATCCACCTCTGCTCCTTCAAGAAATCCAAGAGCGATCGGATCAACCACCAATTTGAAGCCACTTTCGTCTGACATCACGCTGTCAATTTCTTCTGCCTTTTCAGCAAATGTCATTCCGTAATTCATACCCGAGCACCCTCCTCCAGACACATAGATTCGCACTGCCTCTACCTCACCTTCTGTGTCTTTCACCAAGGTTGCAATTTTCGATTTGGCGCTCTCTGTTACTGCCAAATCATTGTCTTTGATAACCTGATTAAATCCGGTCATAGTTTATTCCTCTTTAATGCGGCCCGATCTTGACGGACCAAATTGGTAACTGTTCAAACAGCGAATGAATAATCGGTTGAAATTCGAACGCTATTTCGTTTGAAATTTCATGAAAAATAGCCATATTGAATCGGATGGCAACAATTCCACAATTTGAGTCAATCGCTTGGCCACTGGATATTATAATCCGGCACGCCCAGCGTAAACGAGGTCAGGGATACGAAGCACCTGAAACCCGCAGGAGTGTTTCCTTGACTGAGTGTTCATTTGTGGCCATTCTAACGATATTCAACCGGTCGAAAAAGGTTATTTTATGAGTAGAACCGTGCAATGTGCAGTACTTGGCGTAGAAGCCGAGGGTCTGGAGAAACCACCCTATCCTGGTGAGCTGGGACAGAAGATTTACGACCACATTTCTGCGGAGGGCTGGAATCAGTGGTTACAACGGTTGGTCATGATCATCAATGAGGAACAATTAAATTCCGCCGATTCAGGATGTCAGGAAAGGATTGAAAAACATATGCGCGGATTCTTGTTTAAAGAAGGCGATATGGGTGCAACTCCTTCAGGATTTCACCAACCCTAGTTTCCGAATAAAAGCAGAGTAAAACGATGCAGAGCTCAGATTCTGCGAGCTCTGAAGGAGGCGAGAACTATGAGCCTCGCTTTACACACTCTTTTAAGCAGCCTTCGCAGTAGAGAAGAGCTGAAAGAAGTTAGTCGTCGTGGTTTCTGCCAAGGATTCCAGGGAAACGCCCCTTAAATCCGCAACAAACTCCGCTGTATGACGCACATAGGAGGGCTCGTTGGTTTTTCCTCGAAACGGCACTGGAGCGAGGTACGGGGAATCTGTCTCAACCAGAATCCGATCTGACGGCACCTTCCTGGCCACTTCTCTCAATGACTCTGCGGACTTGAAGGTGACAATTCCAGAAAAAGAGATATAAAAACCAATATCCAATGCTTTCTCGGCTGTTTGCCAATCTTCGGCAAAGCAGTGCATTACTCCACCAGCATCGCCAGCTTCGTGAGATTTCAGCATTGCCATCGTGTCGTCAGCGGCGTTGCGGGTGTGGATAATCAACGGTTTTCCACACTGCCTGGCGGCATCGATGTGGCGTACGAAACGTTCTCGCTGCCAGTCGAGTTCACTCGATGCAGCGTCACCCTTGACCCGAAAGTAGTCTAGCCCTGTTTCACCGATGGCAACAATATTTTCATCGTCCGCCAGCGAAAGCAGCTGTTCAACCGAAGGGTCAGCACAGTCGGTATAGCAGGGATGAACTCCAACAGATGCAAAAATATTCTCGTTTGATCGTGCAATACCGATTACCTCTGGGAAGTCCTCCAGATTCACGGCAACGCATAACATATGGGAAATTTGATTTTCCTTTGCACGCTCAAGCAACCCGGGGAAATCTTGCTGCAGCTCCTCGAAGTTGATATGGCAGTGTGAATCAATTATTTGCATAGAGTGAAAACAGCCAACTACGGCTATTCAATAAATTCACGGACTCTGGAGGGTGGTCTCTCCATTTCGCGTCGGCGAAATTCAATATTCCATAGTGTGCACAGTTACATGGTGTGCGTAGCGCTGGATGACGTCACACGCGCGCCTAGCAATCCTTCGATTCTGCTGCGCAGCGAGTTTCCTTCTCGACCTTTGAATTCGATTCCAACCCCTTGCTGTTTGCTGTCCACAGCGCCTTTCGGTGTTTTCCAGACTACGATTCCAGGAACCGGAATCGGTTTAGTCGATTCCGGTAACGTGACGAGAAGAAATATTTCCTCGTTCATATCTCTCGTGGTGGATGTAGGTAAAAACAACCCGCCACCCTTAAGAAAGGGCATATACGCTTTCTGCAAGGACTTCTTGTCAGGATAGCTCAGCGACACCACGGAGGGTCTACCCGCATTCGACTTAGCCTTCGCGTCCAGGTTATTGGACACAGCAAGCTGCACTTGAGGTTTCTTGTCTTCTTCGTCTGCCATATTTATATTCCTGACCGCGACTATACCGCTCTCCGCAGGCTGATGAGAATTTCTTCCAATGCCAGCTGGCCGTTCAATTGTTCGCGAGCCAATCTCCGATAAGTGGAAATTTTATCATAGACAGCATAAACCCTCATGATATTCATCGAACTCGGTACATACTCAATTCCCTGCCATCCTGGCACCTGCCCCACGCAATACCACCTGATCAAATCTGCACAGAATTGCTGAAACCAGTTGAGAATCTCCGAGGAATCCTGTTTGCTCATCTGGGAAGCCAGCTCAACCGCATCAGTTCGCCCGTCTAGAACACCAAGAACCCCTCTTATATTCTGATTTTTTTGTTCCAGAGTTCCAGACTCGAGCTGCGCGAGTAGATCTAGCGGACCCGATCGCTCTAAAAGTAGGTTTTCTGGAAATACTGTACCCTGTTGCTGAATCCAGCTCAGGGATTCCTCTATTGCAGGCTCGGAAAGTCTCTCGAGAATACAGCGGCTCCGAATCGTCGCCGGTAAGGCAGACGGATTCGCGGTAACAAGCAAAAAATAGGCGTTCTCTGGGGGCTCTTCCAACACCTTCAAAAGTGCATTGGATGCGTTTACGTTCATACGGTCTGCTGGCAATATCAAAGCCAACCTTCTTCCCGATATATGCGAAGCCTGATAAAAGCGATCTATAAGCTGCCTGATTTGATCTACTGGAATGACTTGAGAAGGATTGGCTTTTTTATCCCTCGCTGCCGCATCTTGATATCTGTTCGCATACTCTCCTAACAAGGCGACCCGGCCTTCTAAGGCTTCACGCTCGCTCGCTATGACATGGACGTCGGGATGAGTGCCTGCCTCAAATAGCCGGCAATCCTGACACTCACCACAGGGTTGATCGAGCGATTCATTGGCAGTGCGAGAGCAGATGATCGACTGTGCTAGAAGACATGCAAATTCCCGCTTTCCAATGCCATCCAGACCGGTCAGTAACATCGCGTGGTGTTTCTGTAGGTGATTGGAACCCAGCCTCGACCAATCATCCTGTTGCCAGGGAAACAATGAAACGCTCGCCTGCTCTGTCATTGTGAAATTGACCAGAGATGATCTGTAAACTCTTTCAGAATTACATCGATTTGCTGTTGCACACTTTGTATCGACTCTGAGGCATCCACTGTTTTAATGCGGCCAGGGTGTTGGGCGGCGCGGTCCAGGTAGCACTTTCTTACCGCAGCTTTAAATTCAATAGACTGCCTTTCAAAACGATCCGGCTTATTGCCACGATCACTGCTGCGTTCTCTACCGAGATCAACATCGATGTCGAGCAGTATCGTGAGGTCGGGTTGCAAGCCCGCTTGCACCCAATTTTCCAGCTCCGCAATACGGCTGGCATCAATACCACGTCCACCGCCCTGATAAGCATAACTCGCATCGGTAAATCGATCTGATAACACCCATCTTCCTTTCTCCAGCGAAGGGAGAATTCGCTCTTGGATGTGTTGCTGACGAGCCGCAAATACGGTGAGCAGCTCTGCTTCGTCACTGATTTCAAGTTGAGCCTTGTCTAGTAACAGGGCTCGCAATGCCTCACCGAAAACGGTCCCTCCTGGTTCTCGGGTGACAGCCAAATCGATATTTTTGCTGACAAGCCATTTCTCGATAAACGAGAGCTGAGTCGTTTTCCCGGCACCGTCTGCCCCCTCTAGGGTAATAAACCTGCCTCTAGATCGCGGTTCGTTTACCATAGATCCAACTATTGGGACTTTTGACGGCGCAGATATTCCTTCACCGCCTTGTTATGCTCAGCAAGCGTTCGGGAAAATTTATGACGACCGCCACCGCTGGCAACAAAGTAATATGCGTCCGTCTTTGCAGGCTGTACCGCTGCGAGTAACGAATCTTCACCAGGTAGACTGATCGGTGTTGGAGTCAGTCCGCTTCGAGTGTAGGTATTGTACGGTGTGTCAGTTTTCAGATGCTTACGGGTAATATCTCCCTTATAAGCATCTCCTACACCGTATATGACCGTCGGATCAGTTTGTAACCGCATTCCCTTGCGCAATCGATTCATGAAAACGCCAGCAATCGTGGGCTGTTCATCACGCACCTGCGTTTCCTTTTCAATGATCGAAGCAAGAATCAACACTTCATATGGGGTCTTTAAAAGAAGTTCGTCATTTCTCAATGGCCAGAGTTCATCCAGTTTCTCTTGCATCAAGTTAAAAGATTTACGAAATACGACCAAGTCGGGTTCGTCAGCCCGGTAGTGATAGGTATCTGGGAAAAACTGCCCTTCCGGATGTAACTCAGGATGGCCAAGGGCTTCCATAATTTGCTGGTCAGGCCAGTCCTTCGTAACGTGTCGTATTTTATTTGCGGCGTATATTGCCTCGCGCATCTGTCGGAAAGTCCATCCCTCGACAACCGTGATCCGCATATCGACCTGACCCTTTCCACTGACAATATGCTCAAGGAAGCTTCGAAGCGTCAAATCCTTGGGGAAATCATATTCTCCAGCTTGGATCGCTTTACCCGGGAATTCCTGACGCGCGAGTAATCGCATGGACCACGGTTCGTTTAATTTGCCTTCCTCCACAAACCGAGCAGCTAGCCCATTAATGGTAGCCCCACGCTCGATCACAAAAATGTCTTCATCCAGGTTCAAATCGCTGACGATCGCTTTACTGTAATACCAGTATGCCCCGGCAACCAACATCGCCGAAATGATGGCCAGCGGCACAATCAAACGAATAAAAATATTTTTGATCACTATATGAAATACGTCATAAAGAACATCAGCGATGTCGAGAGAGTAAAGAAATTCCTCTTCAAACCTTGCTGAATATAAGCGTACCGTTGGTGCCGCCAAATCCGAACGAATTCGATAAAGCTGCGTCTATTTTTGCATCGCGGGCGGTTCCAGGCACATAGTCGAGATCACATTCAGGATCTTGATCAACAAGATTAATGGTAGGCGGAATTTGCTGGTGGTAGACAGACATGGATGTCATCACCGCTTCTACTCCTCCAGCTGCACCAAGCAGATGTCCAATCATAGATTTGTTAGAGCTCACAGCCAGCTTATTCGCGTGGTCACCAAACGTCAGTTTCACAGCCATGGTCTCAGCGACGTCTCCCAGAGGGGTGGAAGTGCCATGAGCATTAACGTAATGAATATCTTCAGGGGTGAGACCCGCATTTTTAATCGCAGCGTTCATGCACCGAGAGGCACCTTCTCCTCCTGGAGACGGACTTGTCATATGGTAAGCATCGCCACTCATTCCAAACCCGGAGAGTTCGGCATAAATGCGCGCACCACGTTTTCGGGCATGCTCATACTCCTCCAAAACCAAGACGCCCGCTCCTTCACCCATTACAAAACCGTCGCGCCCGGTATCCCATGGTCGACTTGCCGTTGAAGGATCATCATTTCTTCGACTTAATGCCCGTGCAGAGGCAAAACCAGCCAGTGCGGTTGGCGAGATCGGTGCCTCTGAACCGCCCGCAACCATGACATCAGCATCACCGTATTCGATCAGTCGACCGGCCTCTCCTATCGCGTGGGTACCAGTACTGCAAGCGGTTACCATCGACAGGTTAGGGCCCTTTAAATTATGCATTATCGACACATGCCCCGAAATCATATTCGTGATTGTCATGGGAATGTAAAACGGCGATACCTTCCTGATTCCACGGGCCTGGTGCAACAAGGTTGTCGACTCAATCGTGTTTATTCCACCAATACCCGAACCTATATACACCCCAATTCTTTCGGCGTTTTCTTCGGTGACCTCTAGTCCGCTATCGCGAAAAGCTTCGACCCCAGCACAAATTCCCAGCTGCATAAAGCGATCCATTTTGCGTGCATCTTTGACCGACATATATTCCCCTGCGTCGAATTCAGGTACTTCCCCCGCAAAGTCACACGGATATCCAGTCGCATCGAACTGCTTAATGGTGTCGATACCCGAAGTCCCATTTACCATGGCTTTCCAGCTGCTATCCGCGCCAATTCCGACGGGAGTAAACGCGCCCAGCCCGGTCACGACCACGCGTCTGAGTTCTAGAGTTCGCTTAGACATACAATATTGTTAATAATGAATTGGTTAATCTCGATGATTTCTTCAATCGCATGGCAGCACGGACAATCACCTCGAAATGATTCACAGCGTGTGCTCAGGAGTATTTTAGACGCCATGGCGCGGCCATATAGGCGAAATGGACCGAAATAAAACACTCTAGACCAATCTGCGATCTCAAGGACAGCGAAGTGCTACTATGATCGCTCGCAACGCTGACACCGATTAATTTTCGCCTAAACTACCGATTTGAAGCGGATGCGGAGGGCCCCTAGCTTAACCTAAAGCCCCAATTACGACAAAAAAAACGCCGTCAAAAAGACGGCGTTTTTTGATTTTTGCTGATCTCAGCGACTCAACAACGAGGCTCACATTCTTTGGTTTACATCAACCCTCAGGCTGATTCCTCACATTGTAATCTGGAAAACCAAAGCAGTCAGAGCGCTACTGATCATGCCGAGCTAGCATTTTGTTAAACGTTGGCTTCGATATACTGAATAGCGTCTTTAACCTTCGCAATTCCTTCTGCCTTGTCATCTGGAATTTCGGTATCAAACTCTTCTTCAAGCGCCATTACCAGCTCCACTGTATCCAGAGAGTCAGCACCCAAATCGTCTACAAACGACGCATCCATGGTGACTTGGTCATCGCTGACGCCAAGTTGTTCAACAACTACTTTTCTTACTCGTTCTTCAATTGTGCTCATTCGGATATTATTCTCCAGATAAGGAATGTATTAATAATCGGATCTTGGTATATCGACAGAAGAGATTCTTGTCGCAACTGATAAATGAAGTTTTCGATCCCCGACCCTGCCCACCTTTATGGGGTCTCGTCCGGAAGAATCAATTTTGTCGCAGGATTGATTATTTTGGACGAACGGATATTAAACAAACAAACTCGCCAAGTCCATTGTAATTAGCCAGTTTTCACCTAAATTTTATGCTACAAGTTTATCGACAAAAACGCCTTAAATTATTGTTTTATATAACCTATTCCAATCAAACTTAAGAAATTAAGTTTACGACATGTACATTCCGCCATTCACGTGAATGGTGGTGCCAGTAATATAATCTGCCATCGACGAGGCTAAAAATACCACCGCCTTTGCGATGTCTTGTGGCTGTCCCAGGCGGGTGAGTGGAATTTTTGTCAACAACTGTTGTTTTTGATCGTCGGTCAATGCGTCCGTCATATCCGTTTGAATAAATCCCGGTGCGACGACATTGACGGTAATGTTTCTTGAAGCCACTTCCTGTGCCAGCGCTTTGGAAAATCCCATTAATCCGGCTTTCGAAGCGGAATAGTTTGACTGCCCCGGATTACCAGTCGCCCCTACGACAGACGCAATATTGATGATTCGCCCCTCGCGCGCCTTGGTCATTGGTCTGAGACAGGCTTTCGACATTCGGTAAGCAGATTTGAGGTTGGTATCCATCACATCATCCCAGTCCTCTTCCTTCATTCTCATTAACAGGTTGTCACGGGTAATACCGGCGTTATTGACTAATACCAAAGGGGCACCAAACTCTTCCGACACTGACTTCATCAGTTCATCGACCGACTCTGACACTGTGACATTCAGCGTTTTACCCGTTCCGCTTAATCCGGCCTCACCGAGATAGTTTGAGATTGCCGCTGCGCCGCCGTCAGAGGTCGCTGTACCAATCACCGTGGCGCCGGCCTCGCCAAGCGCGATGGCTACCGCTTTGCCGATGCCGCGTGACGCGCCTGTTACCAGGCAAATTTTGGAATCGAGAAGTTTGCTCATCATATTGTTTCTCTGTTTTCGTCAAATTAAATTTCAACGAGAGCGATCATTAATCGCATCCCGAAAATCAACACAGTCTCACCTCACTAAGAATACGCTTGCTGCGTCATATTTGAGGGTCAGACTCTCACCAGCGCGGATCCCCAGGTAAAACCACCTCCAAAACCTTCAAGTAATATTAGCTGGCCACTTTTGATCGTGCCATTTCTGATGGATTCATCTAGCGCTAGTGGAACCGAAGCCGCAGAGGTGTTTCCATGGTGTCCCACCGTAGCGATGACCTTGTCAGGATCAAACCCAACACGACGGCCAACAGCATTGATGATTCGGACATTCGCCTGATGTGGAATGAGCCAGTCCAGATCGTCCTTGTGCATGTCATTTGCTTTCAGAGTTTCTTCTACCAGATCGCTCATCGCCTTGACCGCCCATTTGAACACCTCCCCGCCTTCCATGGTCGTAAAAGCCGTACCAGCCTTGACTGCTTCATAATTTCGAGAGACCCCAGACGGTACACAAAGCAGGTCTTTGTGTCGGCCGTCGCTGTGCAGGTGGGTAGAGTAAACGCCGGGGGCATCATTCGCTTGAAGCACAACAGCGCCACCACCATCGCCAAACAGGATACAGGTACGACGATCACTCCAGTCAATGATCCGGGAAAATGTCTCTGCCCCGACTACAAGAGCGCATCTCGCCGTACCAGTTCGTATGAATTTATCAGCGACATCAAGAGCAAACATAAATCCCGCACAAACCGCCTGCACGTCAAATGCCGGCGGCCCAGAAATACCTAACCGCTCTTGTAACAGGCATGCGGTGCTCGGAAAGACTTGATCAGCGGTCGTCGTCGCAACAATGATCAGATCAATATCGCTTGCAGTGACCCCAGCATCTTCGATCGCAAGACGAGACGCTTTCTCTGCCAGATCACAGGTAAACTCATCTTCGGCAGCGATATGGCGTTCGGCAATACCTGTGCGTGCCATGATCCAGTCGTGGTTAGTATCAACCATCGCTTCGAGATCATGATTTGTGAGTGTCTTCTCTGGCAGGTAGCTGCCCGTGCCGCTGATTTTGGAATAGATCATAGTACGCGAGGATAACGGACTGACCTATTCCTGCATAGCGATGAAGGAATTCTCAATTCTTGCGACTAGATCCTCTCTCACTTCCTCCAACGCAACGCCGATTGCATTTTCAAACCCATAGGCGTCGCTGCCGCCATGAGATTTCACAACAGAACCTCGCAAACCAAGCAAGCTGGCGCCGTTGTAGCGTCGGTGATCGAGTCGTTTCTTGATCGAGTTCAATACGGGTTTGGAGATGAGCGCGGCTCCTTTACTGTATGCAGTACGGGTAAATTCGTCTCTGACAACACCGAGGATCATTTGAGCGACACCTTCACTGGCCTTTAATGCAATATTGCCGATAAAGCCATCGCAGACTATAAGATCCGTGTCTCCAAGATAGATATCATTGGGTTCGACGAAGCCCTGATAGTTGAGGTCGCTAGATCGGAACAATTCAGCAGCAGCCTTGATGGTGTCGTTCCCTTTGAGCTCCTCTACGCCAATGTTCAACAACCCGATGCTGGGACTACTCTTTCCTTCCAGGGTTTGAACCAAAATGTCTCCCATCATGCCAAACTGAAACAGAATATCTGAGCGACTATCGATATTCGCGCCGAGATCCAGCATATAGGTGAAACCGCTTAATTTTGGTAACGCCGAACAAATAGCAGGACGCTCGATACCAGGAATTGTTTTCAGAACAAATCGAGCGGTTGCCATCAGCGCGCCGGTATTGCCGGAGCTAATACAGGCATTGGCCTCACCGTCGTTGACGAGATTGATCGCCACCCGCATCGAAGAGTCTTTCTTCTTACGCAACGCAAATGAGGGGGAGTCATTCATGTCCACCACCTCCGAAGCATGGCGGACAGAAATATTAGCCGTGGCAGATTGCGATTCCAGGGTGGGCGCAATTTGAGATTCGTCGCCGACCAGGATCAGCTCGACGTCGGGGTTTTGAGAGGCAATAGCAATCGAGGCGGGAACTGTGGCATCAATACCAAGATCACCGCCCATCGCGTCAATGGACAGACGAATCATTGTCGCTGGAAGGGAGCGCTACTCGCCAGCAAACGGGGAGGAAATCGTCCCACTGAACAGATTTCGTTGGCCGGGTGTTTAATCTGCTTCCCGGGTTTCAACTACCTTTTTGCCGCGGTAGTAGCCATCAGGCGTAACGTGATGGCGCCGATGCAGTTCCCCTGTCACTTCGTCAATTGACAATGTTGGAGAAGATAAACCGTCATGTGATCGGCGCATTCCTCTTCGTGAGGGGGTTTTTTTAGATTTTTGAACAGCCATAGTGACCTCTGGTTAATCTCTTGCATCTGGGCAAGACACTGAATTGGGATATTTCGGGCAATCGGAAGTTGTCTCAGCCCTAAAAAGGCGGCGGATTATAGTGGTTACGTGACGTCGGGTCAAAGCTACTAGCCCGTAATTTTAGATAATCCACGTCTCTGCCCCGCTCCGGCGCACGGGATTTTTTGCTCAATTGCGCTTTAATCCAACTTTTGGTCGCCCATTGTTCTCTGGTTGCTTAACACCACGGCAGATTCGCCGTAAAATCCGCCGCGTATTTCTCCCCCCACACGCTAGTGACAAACGTAAAAACTGACGATCTCCGGATTGCTGACGTCTCTCCCGTTATCAATCCCCATATGCTGTTCGAGCAAATTCCCTCTACAGAGGCTGCCGCCAAAACCACTCTCGATACCCGAGATCAAATCCAGGAAATTTTATCCGGTGAAGATGATCGGTTGCTTGTCATTGTTGGCCCGTGCTCGATTCATGACACAAATGCTGCAATGGACTATGCCAACAAGCTGATGACAGTGAAAAAGTCCCTCGAAAAGGATTTACTGATCGTCATGCGAGTTTACTTTGAAAAACCGAGAACCACGGTAGGCTGGAAGGGGCTAATCAATGACCCAGATCTGGATGACAGCTACGACATCAATAAGGGCCTTCACATGGCGCGGCGGTTGCTATTGGATCTGAATGAAATGGGTATGCCAGCCGGCACTGAATACCTGGATCTCATTACCCCTCAATACATTGCCGACCTGATTTCCTGGGGTGCAATTGGTGCCAGAACAACCGAAAGCCAGCTGCATCGGGAACTGACTTCCGGTCTTTCCTGCCCGGTTGGATTGAAAAATGGTACTAATGGCAATCTGGATATCGCAGTGGACGGGATTAGAGCCGCGGCAAGACCACACCGGTTTTTAACCCTCACTAAGTATGGCCAGTCCTCGATTTACACCACTACCGGCAACCCCTACTGCCATATTATTTTGCGGGGCGGTAAAGAAGTGAATTACGACGCGGACAGTGTAGAACTTGCCTGCGACAAACTGAGTCGTGCCGGCCTGAGCCCTCAAGTAATGATTGACTTTAGCCATGCCAACAGTAAAAAAATCCCTGAAAATCAGGTTTCAGTTGCCGAGAACGTTGGCGGACAAATCTCAGGTGGCGATCAACGCATTATGGGGGTCATGATTGAAAGTCATCTGGTTGCAGGCCGTCAGGATGTGGTGGATGGTGTAGCCGCGACTTATGGCCAGAGCATCACGGATGCCTGTCTGGCGTTCGATGATACGGTGCAAGTTCTGGAGCAACTTGCCAATTCTGTTTCAGCCAGACGGTCTGAAAAATAAATACCCAGAAAAATGAATGCGCCAATGGCGCCACAGAGGATTGAAGATGATAAAACCCCACGGCTCTGAAACACTCACCCCGCTGTATGTGAGCGATGAAACACAGCGTCAGGCTCTCGTTGAAGAAGCGAAAACACTGCCCTCTCAGTTACTCAGCTCAGCAGGTGCAGCCAATGCGGTGATGTTGGGTGCGGGCTATTTTAATCCGCTGATCGGCTATATGAATCGTGCTGATGTCCTGGAGGTATCAGAAAAGATGCATACCGTAAGCGGTCTTTTTTGGCCCACCCCTGTAATGTGCCTGGTTGAAAATAACACTGCATCTTCAGGGGATCGTATTGCTTTACTGGATCCAAATGTGGATGGCAGTCCCGCGATCGCAATTATGGAGATCGAGGCGGTGGAACAAATGAGCGAAACAGACATGCAGCAGGTTGCTGAACAGGTCTATCGCACCACTGATCTGGCACATCCTGGTGTCGCTGAGCTGATGGAGCAAGGTCGGACGCTGCTATCTGGTCCCATACAGGTTTTGAACTTCAGTTATTTCGAAGTAGATTTTGCCGATACCTTCCAGACGGCCAGTGAAATTCGGGAAGAGATCAAAAGCGCCGGCTGGAACAAGGTCGTTGCGTTTCAAACTAGAAACCCGATGCATCTGGCTCACGAAGAACTTTGCCGAATCGCGATGGAACGAGTGGAAGCAGATGGATGCGTGATTCACATGCTGCTTGGAAAACTCAAACCCGGAGATATCCCTGCTGACGTGCGCGACGCTGCTATTCGCAAAATGGCCGAGCTCTACTTTCCTCCGAATACAGTAAAGATCAGTGGATACGGGTTTGATATGTTGTATGCCGGGCCAAGAGAAGCCGTCTTACACGCGGTCTTCCGTCAAAACATGGGGGCCACTCACTTTATCATCGGCCGAGATCATGCCGGGGTGGGCGATTATTATGGCGATTTTGACGCACAAACAATTTTTGACGATGACGTTCCCGCAGGTGCACTGGAGATAGAAATATTTCGCGCCGATCACACCGCTTGGTCCAAGAAACTCAATAAGGTTGTAATGATGCGGGAGGCACCGGATCATTCCAAAGAAGATTTCGTTTTATTGTCCGGCACCAAAGTCAGAGAGATGCTGGGTAAGGGAATCGCGCCTCCTGCTGAGTTCTCTCGACCAGAAGTCGCACAAATTTTGATGGACTATTATCAATCACTTTCCTAAGCATCTTGTAAAAAATCCCCTATGTCTGAATCAAAACACGCCCAGCTACTTATCCTTGGCTCCGGCCCCGCCGGATACTCTGCAGCAGTTTACGCGGCCCGGGCAAATCTCAATCCTGTGCTAATCACTGGGTTGGAGCAAGGTGGGCAGCTCACCACCACTACCGATGTCGACAATTGGCCAGGAGACGCAGACGGTGTACAAGGGCCTGAGCTCATGATCCGAATGCAAAAGCATGCCGAGAGATTTGATACGGAAATTATTTTCGACCACATCCACACGGCGAAGGTGACCGAAGCTCCATTTGAGTTACTGGGAGATAGCGGGACCTATACTTGCGATGCCCTGATTATTGCTACAGGCGCTTCCGCGAAATATCTTGGATTGCCTTCAGAAGAAGCTTTTAAAGGGAAAGGCGTATCGGCTTGCGCAACATGTGACGGCTTTTTCTATCGGGGTCAGGAAGTCGCTGTTATTGGCGGCGGGAATACCGCAGTTGAGGAAGCACTTTACCTGTCTAATCTCGCGTCAAAAGTGACCCTGGTGCACCGCCGTGATGAATTGCGGGCGGAAGCCATTCTAATTGATCACCTGATGGCAAAAACCGTTGCGAATGGGGGCAATATCGACATTGAATGGGATAGCGAACTCCAAGAAGTATTGGGTGACGATAGCGGCGTAACTGGTATGCGCATCAAAAACAAGAAAACAGAAGTCACCAAGGACGTATCGCTGATGGGTGTGTTCATCGCCATCGGGCACACGCCGAACACCTCCCTGTTTGTCGACCAGCTAAGCATGGAAGGCAATTATCTGATTACCCAAGGTGGTACTAAGGGTGATGCGACGATGACTTCCGTTAACGGCGTATTTGCTGCGGGTGATGTAATGGATCATATCTACCGCCAAGCCGTTACCTCCGCCGGAACCGGTTGTATGGCGGCACTTGACGCAGATCGTTTCCTGAAAAACAAAGGCAGCTAATCTGCCTTCGTTACCCAAACGTATTTCAGGACAGTGTCTTAACCAATAGCGTTTCTTCAACAACATGGCGGCAGAGCACGATAACGACGATGATGGTGATCTGTTTAGAAAGGAAATGGAGAAACAGGGTGTAAAAACCCGGCGGCGGAGCAACCGGGCTAACTTTAGCCAACCGCCTAGATCTATAGAACGAGATCAGCGTTCTCGGCATCACTCTCCGGCGCATTCGACGCACTCCGAAAACTCCAGTGGTTCTCCAGATAAAGCAGCAGCCGTTGTCGATCAAACATTCCCAGGTGAACCCGTTCTATTTGTAAGAGCGGGCAATCGTAAAACCACCATTCGGGCGCTTCGGCGGGGGCAAATCCCCCTTGATGAGACGATTGATTTGCACGGAATGCGAGAAACAGAAGCGAAGCGTGCGCTGACGTTATTTCTCCAGGAGTCGAAACAATTTCGATGGCGTTGCGTTCAGATTATTCACGGTAAAGGCTCCAACTCGGATCAACCCGGAGGTGTGCTCAGGCCCATGACATTGCACTGGTTGAAGCAACAACCGGAAGTGCGGGCATTTTGTTCGGCAGATGCCCGTAGTGGCGGGACTGGCGCTACGAATGTATTGCTCTGTGACTAAGCCAAACAATGATCTGCGTCTCGCTACAATGGGAAAACCTGTCGGAAAGTCAGATTAATTCTCGGTTCTGTTGGCTTTTTGGTGCGGGAAATACTGTGCTGCCAATTTCGCTGGGTATTGCCGGCCATCACCAGAAGTGATCCATGTCGAAGGTTCAAACCGGTTGAACCGCCTCGAGGCTGAGCGTCTCTCCTTCTGAACAAAAATCGCCTTGTCGCACCCAGACTCAACGAAGCGATAACGGGAGTGTCTCCCAGCTCTTTCTCATTGTCGGAGTGCCAACCCATGGCATCCTCTCCGCTTCGATACAGGTTAAGCAACACACTATTAAATTTTGCCCCAAGAAATAGTTGGATCTGATTTTTTACTTCCAGTAACTCGGGAGTCCAGGGAGAAGGATAGTTGGTCAAACCCGAATAGCGGTAAATCGCGTCATCATCGCCATACCATGCGGCCAATCGCGGGGACTTTACCTTTCGACCATACAGCGTGATTTCTGGTTGGGTCCAGTCTACATAGTCGCTTAATTGGGTGTAAAGGTAGTCAGCTTGTGATGAATGTAAAAAAGGCTCATAAAGCCGAATATCCGATTGATCAAGCGGAATAGCCGTTTCCAGCATGAGAGCGGAAGCGCTCGATTACAAGATACCGAAAATCTTTCCAGGGTTGAATAAATTATCCGGATCCAGCGTCTTTTTGATCATCTTCATGGGCGTGACTGCAGCACCATGCTCTATTTCCAGAAACTCAATCTTTCCATACCCAATGCCATGCTCTCCGGTACAAGTACCATCCATTTCCAGCGCGCGAATGACCATACGCCGATGTAATGCCTCAGCCGCTGCTACTTCAGATTCATTCTCGTGATCAACAAGCAACAACAGATGAAAGTTTCCATCGCCAACATGACCAACAAGTGGAGCTAACAATCCGGATTCTTCGATATCTTTTCGGGTTTCACCGATACAGTCAGCAAGCCGCGATATCGGCACACAAACGTCCGTAGACCAGATTTCACCCTTCGGATGCAATAATTTTCCGGCATAGGCTACGTCATGACGCGCGCGCCACATTTTATTTCTTTCTTCAGTATTGCTAGTCCAGGAAAAATTGCTCCCCCCATTTTCGGATGTGATTTCCTCGGTTAACTCCGACTGCTCTTGAACACCCGCTTCGCTACCATGGAATTCTAAAAACAGTGTTGGAGATTCCGCATAATCTGTTTTTGAATACAGATTGATGGATTTCATCGTCAGACTATCGAGCAACTCAACCCGCGCAATGGGAATACCATATTGAATGATCTGAATCACGGAATTCACTGCGTCTTCAATCGATTCGAAAGTACAAACCGCTGCAGAAATTGCCTCCGGTATCGGATACACCTTCAAAGTGATTTCAGTGATCATTGCCAGCGTGCCCTCAGAGCCAACCAGCAATCGGGTTAAATCATAACCTGCAGCCGACTTCACCGCGCGATTGGCGGTGCGAATAATCGAACCATCAGCGAGTACTGCTTCAACGCTCAATACGTTCTCTCGCATGGTTCCGTATCGAACCGCATTGGTGCCAGAAGCACGTGTGGAAGCCATACCCCCAATTGATGCATTGGCACCAGGATCAATGGGAAAAAACATTCCGGTATCGCGCAGATATTCGTTTAACTGTCTTCGAGTGACGCCGGGTTGCACAACGACATCGAAGTCTTCATTGTGAATCGCCACAATATTGTTCATTTCCGATGTATCAATCGTTACACCACCTTTTAACGCAGCAATGTTCCCTTCAAGAGAAGTTCCTGCCCCATGGGGAATAATCGGAGTTTTGTGCTCGGCGCAAATACGAACGATTTGCTGCACTTCTTCACTGGTGTGGACTTTGATCACTGCGTGTGGCCATTTGGAAGGATGAAATGATTCATCCTTTCCAAATTGCTCTCGAATTGCATTCGAAGTCAGCACTCGCTCACCGAACAGCGACTGCAACGCGGCAATAGCGGCGGGATAGGCATAATCCTCTGGTGCTTTCTGGTTCAGGTGTGCGATGGACATTCTAGGACCTCGGTCAACTCGTCTGCGTTAAAGAAATAATGACAAACTTCCTGATCATTCACAACCAAAGTCGGCACATATTCTCGGTATTGCGCGTACCATTCTGCGGAATCTTCTATATCTCTGATTTCCAATCTGGATTGATCCACCGACGTGGCTTGCTTCGTTCCTTGGGAATCGAGGAATGCTTTGATTTCTGACAACATTTCCTCACATAAACCACAATTCTCCTTGACGTAGAGAATCAGCGAGATGTCTTTCGGGTCCACGCTCACGCCTCGTAGTCACTCATTCGTATAAAGGTCTCTTCATCCAGAATTTCAATACCCAAGGCTTCAGCCTTATCAGCCTTGCTACCTGCGTCAGCTCCCACAATCACAAAGTCGGTATTTTTGGAGACGCTTCCAGTCACCTTGGCACCCAGCAGCTGCAGCTGTTTCTTGGCGTCGTTGCGGGCCATCGACAACGTTCCAGTCAATACCACGGTCTTACCGCTGAACGGCGAATCCACAACCGACTGTTTTTGTTCGGCTTTGGGCCAATGAACTCCCGCTTGAATCAGCTTACTGATTATTTGCCGGTTATGCGACTCGGCAAAAAAAGCGTTAAGACTTTCCGCCACCACCGGACCAATATCCGGTACTTGCTGTAGAGATTCAATATCGGCCTGAATAATCGGCTCGAGATCATAAAATGCATTACTCAGTGTTTCAGCTGTTGTTTCCCCTACCAAGGGAATACCCAGCGCGAACAGAAACCGAGGCAAAGTGGTTTCTTTGCTTTTTTCAAGGGCGGCAACCAGGTTGCTCGCAGATTTTTCCGCCATTCTCTCTAGCGAAGACAGCTGGTCGATGGTTAATAGATAGAGATCAGCGACGTCATCAATCATTTCCTGTTCGAGCAATTGATCAACGATCTTGTCGCCTAGACCCTCTATGTCCATCGCTTTGCGACTGGCGAAATGTTTAATATTTTCCTTACGTTGCGCAGGGCAAACCAACCCGCCGCTGCATCTCACTATCACCCCATCTCCTTCACTGACGATAGCAGAATTACAGACAGGGCAATGAGTGGGAAATATGAAAGGTTGAGTTTTCTCGGGACGTTGATCAACCACGACCGAAAGAATCTCAGGAATCACATCTCCCGCACGCCGGACCACCACCGTATCGCCGACACGGACATCCAGTCTTTCGATTTCATCGCGATTGTGCAGGGTCGCATTGGAGACAGTAACGCCACCGACAAACACTGGCTTTAGACGGGCCACCGGGGTAATTGCGCCAGTACGACCAACTTGAATTTCAATTTTTTCAAGAGTGGTTACCTCCTCTTGTGCGGGCAATTTGTGCGCTAATGCCCACCTCGGCGCCTTAGCAGTAAAACCCAATGAATGTTGCCAATCCATTCTAGACACTTTATAGACGATACCATCGATATCAAATGGCAAACTATCACGATCACGTTGCAGCCGGTGATAATAATCAAGACACCCGGCGACACCCTGAACACGTTCCAACAAGTCTGACGTTGGAATACCGATACCAGAGAGCCATTGCATAATATCCCAATGGGTATTCGGAATACTTCCGCCCTCTACCTGCCCGAGAGAATAGCCATAGAAACTGAGTGGTCTTTGCGCAGTAATTTCAGGGTCCAGCTGCCGCAAGCTTCCTGCAGCCGCGTTTCTCGGGTTAACAAACAGCTTGCTCCCTGCAGACTGTTGTCTCTGATTTAAACTATCGAAATCTTCTTTGCGCATAAAAACCTCCCCGCGAACTTCCAGTACTTTCGGGATGCTCTTTCCAATGAGTTTGGTTTTATCTCCTAATACCTGGCGCATGTTTTGCGTTATGTTCTCTCCGCTGCGGCCATCGCCCCTGGTTGCTGCCTGAACCAGCCAACCGTTTTCGTAGCGTAAGCTCACGGCGAGTCCATCTAGTTTCGGTTCGGCGATATATTCCACCTCACCTTTTTCAAGATCGACGATCTCTTTTACTCTTCGATCAAAGGCAGCCAGCTCTTCTTCGCTAAACGCATTGGCAAGAGAGCGCATGGGTACCGCATGAACAACTTCCGAAAACGTTCGTGCTGCGAAACCACCTACCTTCTGACTTGGAGAATCGGCACTTTGCAGTTCAGGATATTCAGACTCAAGTGCTTCCAGTTGCCGCATCATGCGGTCGTATGCGGCATCTGGAAGCAATGGATCGTCCAGCACGTAGTAACGATAGTTGTGATACTCCAACTGTTCTCTCAGTTTTTGTATCTCGTTCTCTGCCTGTTGTTTCGACAAACTGGAACCCTGAATGAGCCTATGTGCCTGATAATATTAAAAACAGAAGCCTTCCCAATAAGACTTAACCGAATAATCTGGTGGCTTCCTCACTGCCAGGAGTAATTCCGTAGGACTCCATTTCTGCGGCTACCTTTTCAATAGAACGTCGAATAGCCTCGACATCATCAGTAGAGAGATCTTCATAACCTGGCGCAATTACCTCGCCCTTAATTCTAGAAGCAAAAGCTTTCGCCGCGTCTACCATTTCCGCAAATACCGCACCGGGAGATCGGTTAATCGCGGGTCGTGTGAAAAAAGTCACACCACGGGTACGTACCGCTCGCATGTTCTCGAGATCGAATTCTCCAGTGTCACTCATGTTAGCCAAACTATACAGACAGACTTTTTGCTTCCCTACTGGCTTGTACCGGGCAAAAAATTGGTTGTCATCAGCAGTCAAACCAATTTGTTTTGCACATCTCTCAATGACTGCTCCCTCAAACATTTCCCCTTCCAACGGCCGAATATTCACAACGAAAATCGAGTCAAACTGCTGTCTAAAACGACCAATTGCCTCAGCCTGCTTATGCGCATTTTCGATAGGTGCCATGAAAGAGAAGCCCCTTCCTGTGCTTTCGGAAAGCTTCATGATCAGCGAGGAAAAACGCGTCATGTCATCTTCAGTAACCAGGCCATCCTGATCAACTAGCTGAATTGTGACAACCAGATCACCAAAACGCGCTTCCTCCGATTCCTGTTCCAGATCCCGCCATACTTTTTCAGGCAGGCGAAGACCATAAATACTATGCGTTCTCGCTATACCTGCTGCCCCCTCTCGATAAATCGCGAGCACAGAATCTCGACTAACATCACGCTCTCCGCTCAATTTAACGTAATAGTCGATTTGGCTGAGCTTGTCGAAACCTTCTGCGGGCAGAATTACCGAATCAGGCTGTACTGATTCTTGCGACGCACCCTGGAGTGGTTTCTCGCTGTCACTGCCAGCATCCCGCTGAGATTGTCCTGCAACATCGTCGTTAGAAGTATCTGATGGAGCTGCAATATCTTCAGCTTCTCTAGCCAGCCCCTGCTGATGCTCTTCTTCGTCGATCACAAACTCTTGTCCCAAGGCGATCTGATCGTTGCGTCCCTGAACTTCCTCTGTCATCTCTTCGGCAATGTTGGAATGCACGGCAAAATCAGTTTCAATGACGATGTCCTTCTGCTTTTTGGAAACTGCATCCGCCCCCAATAATGAACGTTCTCGCTCAGCCTTTACCGACTCCAGCTGGTTTTGAATATTCTCTTTCAGTTTATTGATCGGAGCGATAGAGCCAAGAAATGCCTTTAATGAAGGACGTGATTCAGCGTACTCTGTTTCTGCCTCGTCAAATTCATCCTCCACAGAGGGGGAGCTTTCCTCTACTCCCTCCGCTTCCCATCGATCCTCATCGATAAATGAAGTCTGGGTAATCGTTTCCGGAATCACCACTTCGGCCTCTTCTAATAGCGGGGGCTCCGGCATGATCGGCGCTTCCTCAACCGTGATATCAGTGTCGAGGGGTTCGTCTTCTACTTTTGCCTCAGAGACACTTGTTGTTGGATGATCCTGATGGGATTGGTCTTCCAGCTCGTAATCACTCTGAGAGATATCCACCATATCCGTGAGGACATCCAAATCGTTTGAAAAACGTTCACCGAGATCAGCGTCGTCACCGGATGCCGCCGCGGTTGCGAACGTGTTCTCCGTCTCGTGGCCACTCACCATATTCTCCAGCGTCGGAATATCCTCTTCATCCGGCGTGTTGGGGGAATCATCAACAGGTTGTTCGTCCTCGATCTCCTGTTCGGAACCCGGGCTGCTATGCTCTAATAAAGTGGACACCCCGGAAAATTCATTGGCAGACTGAGGCGTTTCATATTGAATGGCGTCCTCAGTTTGATACGCAGTTGATCCATCCTGATCTGCATCGACAAAGTCACGCAACTCGGGCGGTTCCAACGTATCGAGAGAGGCGAAGCGGCCAGTGGGATCTTCGGCCCCTGCATCTGGACCAAAACCCGGCTCGCTTCGCTCAAAAGCCGGAGCAACCGGCATCGATCCCGCATTCTCCCTACCACCACGTCGACCGGATTTGGTATTTCGATTTGATTGATCTTCTCGCCGTTTCTTTTCCTGCCATCGAGAAAAAAAGTATATCGCGGCAATGACAATAGCACCCAGAATCAGAAGAGTTATTTGTAAATCCACAGTGTTACGCGAGACTCCAGGTCAAATTGTTATTTAACATCGACTAATCGATTCCGTTATTCGGTGAAGACAACACCTGCGGTGTCGCTTCACATCACCATCCGAAATGGCCAAATAGCACGCTTCAGGAAAGTGCAACACACTATGCAGCAAGACTATATAGCTAGTGTGAAGCCATTTCTACTGCCTGATCAATGTCGACCGATACCATTCTTGACACACCGGGTTCTGCCATCGTCACTCCGACCAGCATATCGGACGCCTCCATCGTAATTTTGTTGTGGGTGATCACCACAATCTGACTGATATCAGACAGTGTTTTCAGGGTTTTACAGTAGCGATCCACATTCGCATCATCCAACGGCGCGTCGACCTCATCGAGCATACAAAATGGTGCTGGGTTCAATCGAAACAGAGAAAACAATAGAGCAACCGCCGTCAGCGCTTTTTCTCCACCGGACAGTAGATGAATCGTACTGTTCCGTTTTCCGGGCGGTCGGGCCATGACACTGACGCCGGCGGTGAGTAAATCATCACTGGTCAACTGGAGCTCGGCAGTACCGCCGCCGAATAGCTGAGGAAAGAAATCATTAAAGCCTGCATTCAATTTATCGAACGTTTCTTTGAAGCGACTCCGCGTCTCCCGATCAATTTTTCGAATCACGCTTTCCAGGGTTTCCAGTGCCTCTACCAAATCACTGTGCTGACTATCCAGATATTCTTTGCGGGTAGATTCTTCTTCAAATTCTTCGATCGCCACCAGGTTGACCGGCCCAATTCGTTCCACTTTGCGCTGGATAGTCTCCAGGCTCTCCTGCCAATCACTCAACAAGGGATTTTCGGGTAGTTCCGCCATCAGAGCTTCGCGATCCAGATTCATTTCGGCAACATGTTCTTCCTGGGTCTGCTTTCGTACCACCACTTCCTGCTTTTGTAATTTGTGTTCTTCCAATGATTCTCGCGCTGCATTTACCTGCTGAAGGTGCTGGTTGCGACTTTGGTTGAGGCCGATAATCTTATTTTCCACCTCATTCATTTCGTCCTTAGCTAAGGTGAATTTCTTCTCAGACTCAACCCGCTTTTCTAACAGCTCATCCAGCTGGGCTTTTAATGAGGTAACTGGATCCCCCTGATCAGAGAGCGCCGAATTAATTTCAGCCAGCCTCTGACTGGTCGAATCAAACTGCTGTTGCACACGATTTAGATGCTCCTTCACCGATTCGCTAGCGGACTCCATGCGCTGCTTTTGCAGCTGCTTGGTATGATGCTGCTCCCTGAGTTGGTTCACATTGCCTCGCAATGTGGTAATTTCCCGCTCCAACCCCTGCTTCTCAGTTTCTAGTGAAGCTCTCCGCTGAGTTAACGTCTCGCCCTGCTCTCCCGCTGCTTTCAGCAGACTTCGGGCTTCGCTGATTTGATCATGATCATTCTTCACCTGAGACGCCAGCTCCTGGATATCAACGGTCACCTGCTGAGAACGCTGTTCCACTTCGAGCGTCCTCGCTTCCTCACGACCTAGCTGATTGTGAAGAGAGGTTTTCTCGGCACGGAGCTTGTTCAGTTCTTCCCTTTGCTCGCGCAGTGCTGATTCCACTCTCCCGCGCTCTGCATCAAGTTGTTCGATCTCCTCGGCATGACGATGTAATTCGATTTCAATCGCAGAGAGACGCGTATCAAGCTGCTTGATTTCCTCTTCACGAACCAAGACACCAGTTTCCATCTGGCCTTTGCTGGCAAAACTGATCCAGTTCGATCCGACGAGTGTGCCATCTTTGGTCACTATATAGTCTCGCGAGAATAGCTCAGGCTGCATTTGAATCGCTTGTTGTAAATTGTCAGCGATATAAACATCTGACAATAGCGAAGACAGATCAATATCTCCCGCTGAAACTCGGTCGATGAGCTTGTCGTGACGAGAGTGTGCAGGCAGCACCTTCGCTTTTTGTCTGGTCACCAGAGAAAGCGTAGCGTCGGGTGCATCCCCATCCACGGAAACTGCATCCTGATCAACACAAACCGCTTTGATAAATCCGTTAAGAACACGATCTGCCGCTCGTTCCCAGCCTGGTTCGACTTTAATTTTCCCTGCTAATCTCGAGGTATCGGCTAGATTGTTACGCTCCAGCCATTGTTTCGCTTCATCGTCGTTTCCACCCAGAGCTGCAATCTGAATTTCTCGCAAGGACTGTAGTCTGGATGCGACTTCCTGCTGACGTGCTTTGAGGTCAGAAGATTGCCCTCTTTTCTCGGTGATAGAGTCTCTTAGACCCTGTATTTGCTGTTCTGTTTGGCTGAACGCTTGTTCTTTCTGCTCCAGGTTTCGATCGTGAGCGGTGACTCTGGCCCGCAAATCATCTATCCCTGTACTGGACAGGTGTTGTTGAAATCCGAGTAATTCTGTCTGTAGTTTCTGTTCTCGCTGCGTGGCTTGTGCAAGGTGCTGCTCAAACTGATTGATACGAGCACGCTGGACCTCTTGCTGCCGGACTGGTTCTTCAGCTTCCCGGTTGAACTCCTCCCAGGCAGCTTGCCACTGCTGCAGACGTTGTTCGGCAGCGCTTCTCACGGATTCTGCTTCTGAAAGTTTTTCCGTTAAGACTTCCAACTCGGGAAGTAATGCCGAGATATCCTGCTCGTATTGAGTCAGACGATTGCGATCAGACTCCAACTCACGCTCACGCTCAGATCGGTGTTGCTGTAATCTTTCAATTTCCTCACCCTGACGCTGCTTGGTTTCGACTAAATGCTCGATCCTTTGTTCTATATTTTTGATTTCAGCGCCAATCCCGTAAAAATCCTGTTGGACCTGACTATTTAATTCCTGGCGTTCGGTCTGCTGTTCACGTGCTCGTTCAAGCGCTGCTTCGGTTTCCCGCTGAGCCGCCAGTGCCATCTCCAGCGCATTTTCCCGTTCCGCGGAAACGCGATCCTGCTCCTGCAACTGACTCTCAAAAGCATTCAATCGTAGTAACTGAAGCTGACCATCAACTTGACGCTCTTCGTCCTTCAGGACCTTGTAGCGACGTGCTGCAGAGGATTGTCTTTGCAACCTTCTCAGCTGTTTTTCGAGCTCATTGCGAATGTCGGCGACTCGGTCGAGGTTTTCCCTGGTATGTTTGATACGTATCTCGGTTTCACGGCGGCGGTCCTTGTAGCGCGACGTGCCCGCGGCTTCTTCAACAAATACCCTGAGATCATCCGGTCTGGCTTCGACAATTCGGCTGACCATCCCCTGCTCGATGATTGAATAAGAGCGCGGACCCAGCCCCGTACCCCGAAACAAATCCAAAACATCTTTACGACGAGATTTGATGTTATTGATAAAGTAGAGCGATTGGCCATCGCGACTCAGCGTTCTTTTAATGGAGATTTCAGCGAACTGTGCATAATTACCTCCTGCTTTACCGTCATTATTGTCGAAGATCAGCTCCACTGAAGCCTTACCAACGGGTTTGCGCGCCGACGAACCATTGAAGATGACATCTAGCATATTGTCACCTCGAAGCATCTTTGCCGATGCTTCTCCCATCACCCATCTGACGGCATCAATTACGTTGGACTTACCACAACCGTTTGGCCCGACGACACCAACGAGGTTTCCTGGCAGGCGAATATCCGTTGGATCGACAAATGATTTAAAACCGGAAACCTTTAATTTTTTGAGCCGCATTCAGATTCTATATTCCAATCAATGGGTTAACACTACTTTCTACACTAACTTATTGAAAATTAAGCGAAGATTCACCGAATTTCGCGGCGCATTATACTATTTCAAACCCGCGATTGATGGCTTAACTGTTCAAAAAAATGAAATAAATTCTGTCGTCGTCTGGTCACACTTTCAGTGCGTTCTTTCAGTACCAATGGCGCTTTACTTTCTCCGGTTCACACGGTGTAAGAGATTGTTTTGTAAACTCAGCGCATCTTCTGTTTTCTCCATCGCTTTCAGGCTCATCCATGTTTGAACCCAGGCTCTCTGTTCGCCTTGCCCCGCTAATGGTCACTGTTTTACTGGCCGGGTGTGTCACCTTTGGTATCTCACAACTCGAAAACCAGTATGGCCCCGAAATTCCGCGGGACCGGCAGATCACCAGCGTAGAAAAGGGGCAGGTCGATTACTGGAAAGAGGTCAAACCGGTGTTGGACAACCGTTGTGTGGTTTGTCACGGCTGCTATGACGCTCCATGTCAATTAAAGCTCACATCGCCGGAGGGAGTTTTCAGGGGCGCAAGTAAACAACGCATTTATCATCAAACCCGGATCAAAGCAGCACCAATGAGCCGCCTGCATGAGGATGCAAATCAAACTGCAGAATGGAGGAAGCGCGGATTTTATCCAGTGGTGAATGAACGAACTCCGTCACTGGAAGCAAACCAAGAAGCTAGCTTGATGTATCAATTACTGGAGCTCAAGGAACGCCACCCACTGCCGGCAGAACCGCTGATTGATGAATCGGAATTCACCTTATCACTTGGGCGCGAGGAAAGTTGTCCGGCTGGAGAGGAGTTTGAGACATACCAAACGAAGCACCGATTTTGGGGAATGCCATATGCGCTCCCCGGTCTGCCAGAAAACGAACAGCACATTATCAAAAAGTGGCTGGAACAAGGTGCTGGTTATACGTCGAGAAAACCGCTTGAGGGGCGATTCCAAAAGCAGATTGAGGAGTGGGAACAGCTTCTTAATGGAAATTCTCTAAAGGCGCAGTTGTCCAGCCGCTATATCTATGAACATCTATTTCTCGGACATCTTTACTTTAGCGATATTTCCGACACGCAATTTTTCAAACTGGTTCGCTCCAGCACACCGCCTGGTAAGCCTATCGACATCATCGCGACACGAAGACCGTATTCGGATCCTGGGGTAGAAAGGGTGTACTACCGCATTACTCCTGAGCTGGAAACGATTGTGGCGAAATCACATTTACCTTATGCACTTAACAGCGAAAGAAAGGCGCAATGGGAATCGCTTTTCTATCGTGCCAACTTTGAGGTCGCGCGCCTTCCGGGGTACGACACCACCCAGTCGGCAAACCCATTCGCCACTTTCAAGCAATTACCGATGCGCTCTCGCTATAAGTTTATGTTAGATGAAGCGCAGTTCACAATTGGAAATTACATCCGCGGATCGGTCTGTCGAGGACAGGTTGCGTTGAATGTAATTCGGGACCATTTCTGGGTGTTCTTCGTCGATCCAGACATCAAACAAAATGACGCGATTTCAGAAGCTGTCGACATCGATCTGGATGCATTCGAATTACCCGCGGCGTCCGGCAATATTTATCTGCCAATCACCACTTGGTTGAAATATGCTATCAAGCAACGTGAAGCGATTCGTGGACGGAATCGATTTATGCGTGAACAGTTCGGCAGCGACAACCCTGTCACTTTGGATTTGGTCTGGGATGGGGAGGGAACCAACCCCAATGCGGCGCTCACGATTTACCGACATCTCAACAATGCGTCTGTTGAGAAAGGTTTGCTTGGAGATGCACCTCAAACTGCCTGGTTAATTAGCTACCCACTCCTGGAGCGGATACACTATTTACTCGTTGCCGGATACGATGTGTATGGTAACTATGGTCATCAGCTGATTACCCGACTCTATATGGATTTTTTAAGAATTGATGGAGAAATGACGTTTCTTGGTTTGCTGCCCGGTGAAAACCGAATCGCAGAATGGAGAAACTGGTATCGGGATAACAATAAGCAAATGATCCATATGATGACCATGATGACCGAGGAAACTCTGGATAACCAAATGGAGCCGTCAATGATATATCGGACGTCAAACCCCAAGAAAGAGCTATTCGAGATGCTGGAAAGGCGGCTGGATAGCGCGCTTCCGAAAAGCCGATTGCTGTCCGATATTCAAGATCGGTCACTTGCCGGGCTACTCGATCGATTGTCCAATTTTTCAGGTTCAAGAACCCGCCACCTTCCTGAGGTCAGTTATATCCGATTTAGAGGTCAAGCTGAGCAGCCGCCGGTAGATATCACGCTGCTTAGAAATAATGCGCATCTGAGTATTACCTCTCTCTTCCGAGAATCGAAAACTCTAGCGCCAGAGGAAAATACCGTATCTGTATTGTCAGGGATGGTTGGGGCATATCCCAATGCGCTGTTTGAAGTCAGATTTGACGACAGAGAGGAATTTATATCAGACGTTTTGCGACTCTCTTCAGACGAAGAGTATCGAGACCTCAAAACAAAGTTTGGAATACGGCGAACCGACCCAAATTTCTGGCGTTACAGTGATGCACTGCATTTCACACTGCGCCAGAACAATCCGGTTGAATTCGGGATGCTCGATTATAGTCGGCTTGAAAATCGATAGAGACAAACCGCTGTATGCGCTTGCAAATGGATATGAAGAGCAGTATCTCGCTTGTCATCATTTGTTTACACAAACTTTACCTTACGACTACAACTTTAACGTCTCTGAGAAAGAACTGGTTTGCTACACTTATAGGTAAAAACTGATACAAGCAGGTAAGGATGCAACCACCGTTTACAAATGTAACCCCCGGGCCGCTCCACTGCATTCGACATCGCGGAATGTTACTCGGCGTGATTCTTTTCATTGGACTAATAGGATCACCGGCCGTTGTCTATGCCGAAAAAGTGGTTTCAATTGGAATTTTGAGCGATGGTCCAATGCCAGAATTCGACCGCCTGGAATCACTCTTTACGGAAGAAATAAAATCACTGACGGAAGGGGAGTTTGATATTCGATTTAATCCTGATAAACGCTTCGATGGTGGATGGTCACTCGATGACATCGATGCAGCGCTCGTCAGACTCCAAAATGACAGTGAGGTTGATATGGTACTGGCATTGGGTTTCGTCTCCAGCCTGGTTGCCTCTCGCTCCAAATCGCTCCGCAAACCCACTTTTGCACCCATGGTTTTGGATGCCAATCTATTGGATCTTCCCAGAGAAGGCGATACCAGCGGCGAGCGCTATCTCAACTACCTGACTGAAGAAATACTGTTCGCCGAGGACATTGGCACATTTCGCGAAATTGTCAATTTCGAAACCCTTGGCGTTATTGTGGACCAAGCGATCTTCGAATCTGTACCTGACCTTGCCGCACGTGGCGGAGATTGGGCCCAGTCGTTGGGTGTGGCGCTGGTTTATATCCCAGTTGCCGACCCTAAAACCGATATTGTCGGAGAAATCCCGAGTGAAGTAGAAGCGGTGATTGTCACCGCACTTCCCCGGCTCAATGTAAATCAACGGCGTCAATTGATTGAGAATTTAAACAACGCAAAATTACCGAGTTACAGTGTCATTGGCACCACCCCAGTGAGACAGGGCATGCTGGCGGCAACTGCGCCAGATTCAGATTGGTTACGGCTTGCAAGAAAGAATGCGCTCAATATTCAATCCGTATTATTAGGAGAAAACGCTGGTGACCAGCAAGTTTCGTTCAGACCCAAAAGACAGTTGACCATAAACATGCAAACCGCCAGAAAGCTTGGCATTTCTCCCAGGTTTGATATTTTAAGTACGGCGGTATTGTTGAACGAAGAACCTGAAAATCAGGATTTGACCTGGACGTTATCCGGTGTCGCAAAAACCGCGTTACTAGAAAATCTAGAGGTTCAGGCAGGCAGTGCTGGGCTGAAATCAAACGCCGAAGATGTACAACAAGCCAGATCATTACTCAAACCTCAATTTAATACCTCTCTCACTACTGTGCAGCTTGATAGCGACAACGGAGGCGTAGTCGCCGGTCAAAGCGCTGAGAGAACGACAACGGCTAACGTGGAATTCAGTCAGATCATCTACTCTGAGCCCGCACTGGCCGCGATTAAAATACAGCATTATCAGCAAAGGGCACGCGCTGCCGCACAAAGAGAATTAGAGTTGGACATCGTCCAATCCGCGACGGTAAGCTTTCTGACTATCCTCAAAGCACAGGCACAGCTCAATATTCAAAGAAGAAGCTTAAACCTGGCACGCACTAATTTAGATCTGGCGCAAGACCGCGTACGACTAGGTAGTTCTAACTCTTCAGACATTTTTCGGTGGGAAAGCGAAGTTGCCCTCACCCGCCAACAGTTACTTGACGCAAGAAGTTCCCTTGAACAATCGAAAGATGCACTAAATAAAATTCTTGGCCGACCGCTAAATGAACGATTTAGTACAGCGCCAGCCTCATTGTCTGATCCATCGCTTCTTGTCAGCCGGCAAGATTTAGTCGAAGTGATTGACAATCAAGATTCCTTTAATCGCATGGGGAAAATCTTTCTTGAAAACGCGCTGGAGAACTCCCCGGAAATCGTACAGCTTAGAGCGCTGATAGCCGGTCAGGAGCGAGAGTTGAAATCGGCACAAAGACAATTTACCCGCCCGGAAGTCAGCTTGAGTGGCCAAATTGGTAATACGTTGAACGAAAGCGATGCCATTATGAATTCTCAAGAGGGAGACACCGACTGGCAAATAGCAATCAACGTCACATTGCCTCTTTACCAGGGCGGTAAAAGATTCTCGCAGATTCGACAGGATCAATATTCGATTGATCAGTCATTGCTGCAACTCGCTTCACTGACTGACGGTGTCGAGCAATCGGTTCGCGCCAACCTTCATGCGGTTCAGGCTAGCTTTCCCTCTATTGAGTTAGCGCAGATCGCCGCCGATGCCGCGCGTAAAAACCTTGAATTAATTCAGGACAATTACAACCGCGGTAACGAATCCATCATCACGTTGCTGGATGCCAGAGACGCATCCCTGGATGCCGATCTCGGCGCAACCAATGCGACCTATGATTTTTTGATCGATTTGATGAACCTGCAGAGATCAACAGGTGAATTTGATTTTTTCCTCGAGCCTCAAGCGCTCAACGAATACGCCGAGAGAATTAAGCAAGCGGTGTCCAGCCCGGAATATGCGCAATAACCCACTATGATTTACTCCACCAAATACCTACCTTTGTTTTTTATTTCCGTTTTCCTGGTTGGCTGTGAAGAACCCAAGATAATAGAAGAAGCTCCGATGCGCTCTGTTCGCTACGTCGAAATCGTTTCTGCCGACGCTTCAAGAATTCGGACTTTTACCGGAGTGTCGCAATCAACTCAAGAAACCAGCCTGAGTTTTAAGGTGGGCGGTACGATTACAGAGTTATCAGTATCTGTGGGTGAGAAACTGAGTAAGGGGCAAAAAGTAGCGCGCTTGGATAGCTCAACCTATAGTCTGCAACTGCAGCAATCTCAGGCTGACCTGGCACGAGCTCAGGCCGAGCAACGTAACGCCGCTTCCGCTTACGAACGCGTCAAAGGCCTGTATGAAAATCGAAGCGCTTCCAAAAACGAACTAGATACCGCTCGTGCTGGCGCTGAGTCGGCGCGAGCCCAGGTCGCAGCCAGTTCCAGATCGGTGGAACTGGCTAGATTGAACATGGCGTACACCACGCTCTCGGCAAAAGAAGACTGCACCGTAGTTTCGACCGCGGTCAATGAAGGAGAAAATATTTCAGCAGGTCAGCAAGTCGCCGTAGTGAGTTGTGGCGAAGGGTTAGAAGTCAATGTTTCCGTCCCGGAAAGTCTTATTGGATCGATTCAGGAAGGCCTTTCTGTCTCCACACGATTTGCCGCGACCAATGGTCAAGCCTACGCGGGCACCGTTACTGAGGTAGGCATCGCTGCCACCGGCACCACATTTCCTGTCACCATCAATCTGGAAGACCCTCAGAACTTGAGATCAGGAATGGCCGCCCAGGTAGACTTTCAATTTGACACGGTTGCTTCATTGCCCGTCGTACCATCAGCTGCGGTCTCAGAGGACCAGGGAGGTCGATTTATCTATTTATTGGAACCCAATGACGACGACCAAACCGGGACGGTGAAGCGCCAAAATATCAAAATAGGTGAGTTAAACAGTCGTGGCCTGGAAGTCTCGGAAGGTGTCTCAGCAGGAGATCTGGTGATCACAGCCGGCGTTTCGAAAATTCGCGACGGTCTGATTGTTAAAGTTACCCCTCAATAATATCGATTGATGAATATCACTCGAACAGCGGTCAATAATCGCGTCACTGTTTATGCATTGGTGGTTTTAATTTCGCTAGCGGGCATTCTTTCGTACTTCGGGCTGCCGAAACAGCAAGATCCGGGATTCACCATTCGGGCCGCAGTGGTTACTACCCAGTTTCCTGGGGCAAGTCCTCAGAGAGTGGAACAGCTGGTCACAGATAAAATTGAGCAGGCCATTCGGGAAATGCCCGAGCTTGATAATGTCACGAGTGAATCCAAACCTGGTTTTTCTTTCGTCACTGCGAACTTCAAAGAAAGCTATACCGAGATGCAACCTATTTTCGACAAGCTCAGAAGAAAGGTTGATGCAGTGAAGGGATTACCTTCGGGAATCAACGGACCGAATATTAACGATGAGTACGGTGATGTTTTTGGCAGTGTTCTAGCCCTTACCGCGGAAGGGTTTAGTTTCGCCGAATCTAAAGAGATCGCAGAAGAAATACGAGATCAGTTACTCGATCTCGAAAACGTGGCGAAAGTGAGCCTGCAGGGAATCCAGGAAGAAGAAATATACGTCGAATATGATCTTGCCCAGCTCCGCCAGCTTGGCATTTCGCCGCAACAGCTCACGCAAACCCTCGCGGGTGTCAACATCATTCGTGGTGGCGGGGAAATCGTCACTGGTACTGAAAGAATCACGCTGGAGCCCTCTGGAAACTTCGAAACCCTGAACGACCTGAAGAGGACAGTTATTCAAATCCCTGGAAGCAATCGCATCACCTATCTGGAAGATATTGCCAATGTCTATCGGGACTACGTGGATCCAGTTTCCAGCGTCGCGCATTACAATGGAGAAAGTGCTGTGGTTTTGGGCATCTCATTGCGCGAAGGTGGCAATATTCTTGATCTGGGTCATGAATTGGCGGTGGCTTTGCCAAAAATAGTCGCGGCTTACCCCCATGGCTTCGATCTCAATCCTGTCTATCTTGAAGCTACGGTGGTTGACAATGGCGTCAATAACTTCCTCTCCAATTTGTTGCAAGCCATCGTCATTGTCATTGTGGTTGTTCTGATTTTTCTTGGACTACGTGTTGGCATGATTGTTGGTACGCTGGTTCCCTGCACGATTTTTGCCTCGCTGATGGTCATGAGTTTTCTCGGAATCACCATCAATCAAATCTCACTGGCTGCGCTTATTATCTCTCTCGGTCTACTGGTAGATAATGCAATTGTGATCGCAGAATCCATTCTGGTCAGGCGACAACAGGGCGAACAGGCCGCGGATGCGGCAATCGCCGCCGGCAGAGAGATGGCAATTCCATTGCTGACCTCTTCACTAACGACATCCGCTGCGTTTTTACCCATTTTCCTCGCCGAATCCGCTGTGGGGGAATACACTGCCGATATTTTTAAAGTTGTGTCTATTGCGCTACTTTCCTCCTGGATGCTGGCGCTCGCATTTATTCCTGTGATTTCAATTGGTCTGATTAAAATCAGAAAAAACCAGAAAGCTGAAAATCACGATTCGATAATGTATCGCGTATACACCTCAATACTGCGAACTTCAGTCAAAAACCGCACCTTATTCCTGATATTAACTGGCGCCATTTTCTACAGCGCAATTTGGGCACTACAGTTTGTACCCAGTGTCTTTATTCCACCGAAAACGGATCCAATCATTCAGGGAACGATGTCCCTTCCGAAAGGGGTGTCCATTGAGACCACCCGCGACGTTGTCAGCGACATAGAATCCTTTATCGCTGATCAGCTTTTGATCACAGAAAATGACGCACCTAACGAACAGAAAACAGTGGTGAACTGGGCTTCCTGGATTGGAGAAAGTGCGCCTCGATACACACTAGGGCTGGATCCCGGCTCAGCAGAACCTGGTTCTGTTGCCATGCTCCTCAACACCAAAAACTATTTGGATATCCCGGAGACTGTCCGCCGAATACAAGACTACGCCCGTACCGCGCGCCCGGATCTCGATGTGCAATTGAGAAAGATTGAGAATGGCGTACCGATCGCCTATCCGGTTGTCGTTAGAGTAAGCGGGGATTCGCTGGAAACTCTCTATCAAATCATCGAGCCAATCACCAGCAAGCTCCAGCAAACCCCAGGAGTACTCTCGGTGAATAACGACTTGGGAGTGAGAACCAAAAAGCTCCTCATTAATGTGGATCAGGAGCGCGCACGCCTTGCCGGTGTGACCAATGAGGATATAGCGATTTCGCTCCAGGCTGGTCTATCCGGCATTGAGCTGACACAGTTTCGTGAAGGCGATACGCTGATACCAGTGACACTCCGCTCGGTAGCCTCTGATCGACAAGATATCGGCAAACTCGAAGGGCTCACGATCTATTCTCAAAGCAGCAGTCAAAGTGTGCCGCTACGACAGGTTGCTGAACTTGAAATCGCGTGGCAACCCGCCATCATAAAACGCCGGGATCGATCCAGAACTATCGCTGTTCAGGCGCAACTGTTGCCTGGCTATACGGCAACAGAAATCAATAACGAATTTATACCTTGGCTAAACGGTATCGTGGCGGAATGGCCAGAGGGCTATGAATTTGAGCTCGGAGGTGAATCTGAAACTTCCGGGGACGCGAATGCGGCAATCGCGGAAAAGTTGCCCATCGCGGGGATGCTCATTCTGTTGTTATTGATCATGCAGTTCAACAGCATTCGAAAGCCCGCGATGATTTTGCTCACCATTCCCCTTGGTTTAGTAGGCGTGGCATACGGTCTACTCATTGCCAAAAGCGTATTCGGCTTTTTCACCATCCTTGGAATTATTTCACTTTCTGGAATTGTCATTAACAATGCCATCGTATTACTGGATCGCATCGATATTGAAATTGAACAGAACGGTTTGACACCACAGGACGCAGTCTTCTCCGCCTGTAAACAGCGTCTACGCCCTATTCTATTGACGACCGCTACAACAATCGGCGGCATGCTCCCGCTTTGGATTAGTCATGACCCTATGTTTGAAACCATGGCGGTTACGATCATGTTTGGTCTCTTGTTTGCAACGCTCCTGACGCTCTTATTTATTCCCGTGCTCTACTCCATTTTCTTTCGGGTTAATTTCTCGCAAACCGGTTAATTCCGGGATTTTCATCAGCAAACCAAAAAGCCGCAGTAGCGCTAAGCTACTGCGGCTTTGAATGATCTCCGCACTACCTCACTTGAATTTTAATGCGGAGAATCCACTAAAGCGGACCAGCGGCCTCATAGAATGGCCACGCCCGCATCGTGCTTTCACTGAACCGTGATTTTTATCACGTCCGATGCAACGATATTGTCATGTGGCACATGCTTCCAATCACCAAGAAGCAGCTGCAAAGTATGTTCGCCCGGAGCCAGCTCAATCGTCGCCTCAGTCTGGCCTTTACCAAAGTGGCGATGATTGTCGTCTGCCGGAATACCCTGAGCCGTATCTGGCAGAGGAGCGTCAATAATAAGATGATGATGCCCGGTGTTTTCCAGATTTGCGCCAGCTGGGGCTACCCCCATACCTTTTAACCCGAAAACCACGGTAACTGGGCTGCTGACTACGGCACCATCTGCAGGTGAGACAATATATGCTTTCGCACCCTCTGGTGCCTTGCTATCATTTTGCGCTACTGCCGCTGTGTTGATAAAAGAAAAAGAAATACCCATGACAAGGGCGCGAAGAAATTTTGTGTACATTAATGCAATCCTGATTTTGTTTGAGTACTCTATCAACACCTGAGAAATGGTTTTATTCCCAAAATAACAAAAATAAATAAAATTTAGAGACAGTGACCAACACAAACAGTGAAAACGCATTTAGAAGCGACTTGACTGACTTACTCCCGCGTCTCATGCGATATGCTCGCGTTCTAACCCCAACAGTGCCAGATGCTGACGACTTGCTTCAGATGACCTGCGAGCGTGCCCTGACACGCTGGCAACAGTTTGAACCCGGCACGCGGTTTGATGCTTGGGCATTTCGCATTATGAGCTCGGTATGGAAAAACGAACTTCGCTCTCGCGCAATTCGAATGGGTCAGGGGTTTGAAGACGCCGATAGCCTTGAAGGCCGAATTGGCAATCATCCCCGGGGGAATATTTATCTCCGACAGGTGTTAGAAAGAATAATGCGGCTACCCGAAAACCAGAGAGAAACCATTTTGCTCACCTATGTAGAAGGATACAGCTACGAACAAACTGCCCAAATACTGGATATCGCTATAGGGACAGTGATGAGTAGGTTATCCAGAGCCAGACTCGCGCTTGCCAACGATCTGGAAAAAGAGAATGCGATTGAATCAGCGACGTAATAACGTGGATCCCCTATCCCAGATTACCTTCAGACATATCGATACGAATGAATATTACCCTCACAGAAGATGAACAGGCACGCGTCCTGGCATTTAAGGACAAAGCACTTTCTTCTTCAGAGATGGCGTCGACCAGCGAATGGATTGCTCAAACTCCTGGTGCCCAGGAGTTTCTCGAAAGATTAGATCAGACCGACTTACCTTTTGCAGAAGCGATGTCTCCGATGCTGAATATCCCTATACCTGAAGCAACAATTTCAACAGTGGGTAGCCAAAGTATCCCGAGGACCCTGCCCTGGGGGCGGGCGGTGGCAGCACTGTTATTGCTTGGTGCTGGAATAACCATCGGCTCTATAGCCAATAACACTTTTGAGCAAGGTGAAGATCGCAGCGCAAGCTGGGTTGCTCAGGTCGCGAATTATCAGCAACTATACGTTCGACCAACCGTGGAAGTTGCCGGCCCAGTCGACTTTCCCGCCTTAGAGACGATGATGGAGACCGAGTTAGAGCAATCCATCAATATTCCGAATTTTGACGATCTTGGTGTTGCTTTCAGACGCGGTCAACTACTTCAGGTTGATGGAAATCCATTGATTCAACTCGCATATTTACCGAACGAAAGTGGTTTACCGATTGCATTCTGTATTATGAAGGACGCCACCGCCACAGCAGCTGCTCCCAGTGCGGGACGCAGTCATGGCCTCAACTACGAAAGTTGGAGCCAAAATGGGCTGCGATTTGTTCTGTTAGGTAGCGGTTCAGAATCCCAGATTGAGGCGCTGGCAAAACGTGCGCGGGCGCAAATAAATCCGGTTTGAGCATTGCTCGAACCGGATCCAATAAAAAGCCCAGAGTTTTCTGGGCTTTTTATTGGACAACACAAACCGTCGCAAAGACGATTGACTGTATCGCCCCATTGAAGCGATCTTCTTATTTCAGCTTATTTCAGCCTATTGAGTATAGACCCGACCATAGGCTTCTCTGAACTCGGACAGAATAGAAATATACTTCTCCGATAATTCTTCACGCGCCGTCAAATTGTGCCGAATGACACGGTTATAGGATTTAACAGCCTCCTCGCGTTCCTTGAGGAGCTTGAGAGTTTTCTTGGTTTTCTTCAGCTTATTCAGCTTTTCGATGTCTTTCAGCGTGCCACTCTTGATCTGACGGGTAACCTCTATATTTTTATCAATGGCGGCGAGCTTGCGATCACGCGTAGAGATGATTGTCTGTTCAGTACCGTAGATGCGAATCACCTCCAGATCCTGATTACGTTGCTTCTTCTTATCTTCCTTCGCTTTCAGTACTGCCGCCTGCACTTCTTCCTGCTTCGCGATTTCCTCTGCGCTCGGAGGGGGTTTATCCACTCCCGTTTTAGTGCCAGTCGCATCAATCTCATCGACATTCGCGTTCGCGCACGAGAGCGCTGCGAAGTTGCCATAGTGCCAGTTTCCATCCGCATCCTGACACTTTTTGATCTCGGCAGCATGAGCCGACTCCAGAGTGAACACTTCCTTTGGAACAGCCCAATAAACAGAAAAAGTGAGCGCGATGACCATACCTAGTCGCACCATTCGAGGACACTTTTCTGCCATGGAATTCAAAATTAAGTTGTTTGATTTCAATAACATACCCCTAATACCTGTATCCAGTTTCTCATAATTATAAACGCCCGGGCTTGCCATACGCTGAACAATGGGCCTGTTAAGCCATTCTAGCTTGTCTGCCTCGAAATATCTGCAGGTTTGCCGCCACGTAAGACTAACCATAAACCAATCAAAATCATGGGCAAACTTAACAACTGCCCCATGCTGACCCATTCGAACAGAATTGAACCGATATGAGCGTCTGGTTCCCGTACGAACTCCACAATAAATCGGAACACACCATAACCAATCAGGAACAAGCCTGCTACCCTCCCGGGTTTACGGGGTTGAGACGAATATACCCATAAAATAATAAAGAGCATCACTCCCTCCAACCCAGCTTCGTACAATTGCGAAGGATGCCGAGGGCCATCCGGCATCGAGTGAAAGTACACCCCCCAAGGTAGTTCAGTGGCCCGTCCCCACAATTCCTGATTGATAAAATTGCCGACTCGACCGAATAGAAGTGCCGGAGGAATAAGCGGTGCAATGAAGTCGGCAACCACAAAAATATGACGCTGTGTCTTTGCTGCGTAATACCAAAAAGCAATCACCACACCGATCAGGCCACCATGGAATGACATACCACCATCCCAGATAAAAAACGCCTCAAGCGGGTGTTCAAGGTAGTAAGGAAGGTTATAAAACAAGACATACCCCAAACGCCCCCCTGCTACGGTACCGATTGCGATGTAGAACAGGAAATCAATAATCTCATTAGGATCCCACCCCGAACCTGGCTTACGGGCTCGATACTGGCCAAGCATTAATCCAGCCAGAAAGCCCGCCAAATACATCAGCCCGTACCAATGCACCGATATCGGACCAATTGAAATCGCAACAGGGTCAAAATTTGGATGTACAATCACAGTTAATTCGGAGAAAAGTTGAAAGGTCTGAGAGGCGCAGGAATACTGCCTTCTTCACGCGCTCAAATTGCAGGCATGCAGACGAAGAATACTGCAACTGATCGCGATAAGATTTTATCAGACCCGTAAGAGTATCAAAGGTTTATTATGACTTGCGGATCAATAGAAACGTCGATCTCGATGTCGCTGGGATCATCCTCAGGTAAGTTGGTTTACAGTTGGGCGAGAGTGAGCCAGCAACTGCTGCACAGGTCGATCCGGTCATTTATCAGTATTCAGGCTCCTGCCCTGGCTCAGGCTAAGTGCTTAATGGTCAATAGATCGAGTGCGGCGGGCGTAGCGAATCAGCCCGACAAGATCAAAATATGTGATGCCCATCCACTTCGTAACGTGTGTTTGAAATAAAACTATAAAACCCAGTTTGCAATAATTTAAAGAATGCCAAATCGATTAGCAACGGAATCCAGCCCCTACTTGCTCCAACATGCTGACCACCCGGTGGATTGGTATCCATGGGGTCCTGAAGCACTTACACTCTCTCGACAGACCGGCAAGCCGCTGCTTGTCTCTATCGGTTACGCCGCTTGTCACTGGTGCCATGTGATGTCTCACGAATGCTTTGAAAACATTGCCATCGCAGACACCATGAATCGCAACTTCGTGTGTGTAAAAGTTGATCGAGAGGAAAGACCTGATCTGGATCGCATCTATCAAATCTCCCATCAAATGTTGAATGATCGGCCAGGAGGGTGGCCTTTGACACTGGCTCTCACACCAGATGGCAACGCCCCTTTTTTCGCGGGTACCTACTTTCCTCCCACCCCGCGCCATGGCTTGCCGGGTTTTGGGGAGATTCTCGAAAGCGTCACGACCCACTATGAAAAAAACCAAAACGACATGGACTCACACGTCGAGTCATTTCGTAAAGCGTTAGATCAGCTTAACCCTTCCGCCGGCGGCGACACACCAGACCCAATTACTTCTCTAGACAAAAGTATGGAGGCATTGAAAGAGCGTTTTGACGCCGTCAATGGTGGTTTTGGCGATGCACCTAAATTTCCTCACCCCACTCAGCTGGAACTTCTGCTGAGACATGCTGCAGCAAATAGAGAACAAAGCAAAATCAGCATGGCGATGGTCAACAAAACACTTAGAAAAATGAGTCTAGGGGGATTGTATGACCAGATTGGCGGAGGATTCTTTCGTTATTCAACAGATAAACAATGGACGATACCGCACTTTGAAAAAATGCTGTACGACAATTCCCAGCTGCTCGGTTTATATACTGATGGTTACTGTCTAACGCAAAATCCGATATATCGAGAAACTGCGATACGCACCGCAGAGTGGGCGATGACCACGATGCAGATGCCTAACGGCGGATATGCTTCCACTCTGGATGCAGACTCTGAGGGTGTAGAAGGCAAGTTTTACGTTTGGAGTGAAACTGATCTTCGCGCCATATTGAGTGAACCCGAGTACGAAAAAGTAGAACAGCACTTCGGATTGTTTGGTGAACCCAATTTTGATGGCAAGTGGCACTTCAACGTTAATCAGGAAGGAGACCATATTCCTGTTGACGAGAGCAAAACACCTACTGACGAAGTATTGGAAACCGCTCTCGACAAACTCGACCAGCGTAGGGGAGACAGAATCCACCCCAATCTGGACGACAAAATTTTAACCGCCTGGAATGGTTTGATGATCAAAGGCATGGCACGAGCCGGGCGCCGCCTGTCCCTCTCCGACGCCATCCAATCCGCGGAAAAAGCGCTTGACTACATTCGTACAGTGCACTGGCAGGATGGGCGTCTGTTTGTGACAAGTCGAGAACAACAGCCACAGCTCAACGGCTACCTGGACGATTACGCATTTCTGGCTGAGGGCGTTCTCGAATTGCTACAGGCTAAGTGGCGTAGTGCTGATGCCACTTTTTTAGTGAGTCTTTGCGACGCTATGCTTGACTGGTTTGAGGATCAGGATCTAGGCGCTTTCTTCTTCACCTCCCATGACCATGAAACACTGCTTCACCGCCCTAAGCCAGGTGCAGACGATGCAATCCCCTCATCAAATGGTGTCGCTGCCAATGTATTGTTTCGAACAGGAATATTGCTATCAGAGCCGCGATATATCGAAGCATCATTAAGAACGATGCAACTCTATGGGGGTGGCATTGCAAAGAGTCCATCTGTTTTTGCAAGCCTAACCTCAGCGTTACAGGATACTGCCGTGAATGCCAGAGCAGTCGTGATTCGCGGCCGGGAAGAAGATGCCAGTGAATGGTTAAATCAGTTGAATAGCATTTACTTACCGCATCACTCGATCTATTTTGTATCAAACAACGCTGCCGGACTACCAGAAGGCTTAGAGCAGAAAAAAGCAATACCAGGAAAAGTAGTGGCTTATTTGTGCGAGGCGTTCAGTTGCTCTGCTGCAATCGAAGATTTCAACACACTGAAACAACAGCTAACCCAGAAATAGCAAACAAAAGGGGCAAAAACTTTACTCACAGTTAATCGTAATCAACAGCGCCAAGTTTCAGTTTTGTAGCGAAACACTTTGACATCCTGTTTCCAGTAGTCCTCGGCGTATCCCGCTTTGCGTTTAAGCTGACGAAAAAAAACTGTGGGATCCGGGATTTTGCTCCATACCGCGGGCAAAAAGGTTCCTCGTTGATTACCCGATATAAATATCACGCCATCAACAAATGGGTGAAGTTGACTGACTATCTCTTCTTCGCTGTTCCCAGTTACTTCACTCCACGGGCTCAAAACAGAAATTTCAATTTGAATTTGTTGGAATTCATCCGCGGTTAACGGTTTGAAGCGCGCATCCTGAAACGCAGACTTGAACGCATTATGACTTACGTTCACACAAAGAGGCTGTTGGCTATTCAGTGACCCAAGACACCCACGTAGCTTACCTTCAGTCGTTTGCAACGTTACAAACGAGGCACCCGGGGAATCCAGAATAGCATCTGAATACTCGCGCCGTTGAACATCCATCGGTTGCCCTGACTTCAGTCCCGCCGCGATGGAAGCGCGGGCAATCTGACCAAGCTCTTTCCGCTGCGCATGGTTAACACGGTTCACCGGTTCGAGGAATGCGAAACTACCGTATCCCACCACCTGGTCTTTTCGTTGCGCGGTGTCTCCAGAATTTCTCACATCCAGCTGCACCGCTTTCAGTTTTTTCTTTTGTGACAGTGATAGCAGCCCCCGGAGTCCAACCTGGCCACATGCATGTTCGTAGGTAATCGGATTGGGATTCAGGTTCAAAATTGCACGACTCGTGATTGCATCGATTTCCGTTGCGTCGTCATAAGCTTTGAAGTGACTAAGATCAGTGCTAATTAAAATCAGAGTTTCCTCTCCGCCCCATAAAAATGACAGACATTCTGCCACTTGATCAAGATCCGTGGATCCAACCACCGCTGGAACTAGACTGAACGTGCCGATGGCTTTTTGCAAAAACGGCAGCTGTGTTTCGAGCGAGTGCTCGTACTGGTGTGCTTTATTGTTAATTCCAGCGAACCTAAATCTGCTCACACATTGTCTAACCGTGTGCACGTCCACAGGAATTCGACCCAAAGGCGTCTCAAAAAAATCTGCACCACTAAACCCTAACCCCTGCATTCGCACCTTATGCGAGGGACCCAGTAAAACGACACGGCTAATCCGCTGCGCATTTGGTAACACGCAGGCATATGCGGATGCCGCAATAGATCCTGAAAATCGATAACCCGCATGGGGTACAACCAGTGCTTTTGGCATTTGATCTACGCTACCTGGCGTCCTGGCCATTGCTTCTCTCAAAAACTGGTCGACTGATTGCGACAGTTCATCGGCCACAGCCGAGAAAAACTGGCCTGCGACAGCGGCAGGACGCAGGGTCTTGGAAATTTTTACCGATTGCTCCATACAAGGTTACAAACACGCACCAGATATCCCATCATACCAGGAAGCTCTGCCCTAGAATCGCACCCGCTGCTGACACAAGTAGAACGGAGATTATGGACCAGTGTCGCAACAAGAGTAGCACCGCACTAATCGCAGCCAGAGCAAACACCAGCGGTTCAAAAGTGGTAATTGCCGGTTTCCATAAGGTTACCGCTCCCCACTTCTCCAAATTGACTTCTCGAAAAAGAACATGCAGAGCAAACCAGATCGATAAATTTAATATCACCCCTACTACTGCTGCTGTAATGGCGCGTAGCGCGTCACGTAGTCTCGGCTGATTCCCAATCCAGTTAATGTACGGCGCGCCGGCGAATATCCAGAGAAAACAGGGCACAAAAGTAACCCATAAACTCATGACCGCCGCGGCCACACCCAATCCAAGGCCCGCTTCGCGGAAACCCGCAATAAACCCCACAAATTCATTGACCAAAATTAGGGGACCTGGCGTAGTTTCAGCCAATCCGAGACCATCCATCATTTCTCCCGCAGTTAACCAACCAAACTGATCCACTACTGCTTGCCCCATATACGCGAGCACTGCATAGGCTCCACCAAAAGTGACCACCGCAAGCTTTGAGAAGAAAATACCGACTTCCGCCAAAAACGGCTGCGGTAACAAGGTGTTTACCAATACCAGTGGGATCGCCCAGATCACCAGCCACACCAACACCGTACGCCATAATTTTGCCCACGATTGGTCTACAGAATCGATATCTGTTTGCGACTGCGTTTCGCGCTGGCCAAAGAAAAACCCAAATAATCCGGCTCCCAGAACAATCAAGGGAAATGGCAGGGATAAAAAGAAAATACCGATAAATGAAAAAGCAGCCAGCAACCAGTAAATCGGTTTTCCTAAAGCACGTTTAGAAATCTTGAGTAAGGCCTCCAGAACAATAACCAGAACTGCAGCCTTAATTCCAAGAAAGATCGTGGTGACCAACGGAATATCGCCGAGCAGCATATAAGTAGCGGCTAAAATCAACACGACGATAGCACCGGGCAACACAAACAATAGTCCGGCGATCAATCCGCCGATCGTTCCGTGTAGACGCCAGCCTCCATAGGTTGCGAGCTGCATGGCTTCTGGACCGGGCAACAACATGCAAAAACTTAACGCGTTGAGATACGTTTGCTCATCCAGCCAGCGCTTTTCCTCTACCAGAAAGCGATGCATTAATGCCATCTGTGCGGCTGGCCCACCAAAGGACAGTAGACCTATCTTCAACCAGACTCTGGTTGCTTCTCCCAGGGTCGGTGTAGAAACAGGATTTGAATACCCCGCGGAATCTGTCGAGTTTGATCGAGACGTCATCTACAGTCACCCTTTACCATGTGGCCAGACATGCGATTCATCTGTCGCATCACGACACCATCTGTACAGCGCGTCGTATATCCCGATACTTGCCTCCAGCTGCGTCAGGTCGTCGCGGTACATCCGCGACAAACCCAGTGATATAGAGAGTAAACCAGCGGATTGCGGGGTGAGTTGTAGTTTCCCCGTATCGGCACCTCGGACAATTTCCGCAAGCTGATTGAGGGGTGGTGTAAACAGCTGAAACTCTTCCAGCATCGTGTCAAATGTGCATCCTTCTCCCCGATGGCTCCAGAACTGATCTTCCATATCAAAGGGCGTCGCATCAAATTTTTCTGCCACGGCCACGACCTCAGATGGAGCAACAAAAAGGAATCGCGCCTGCGGATCGACAAACCTGCGAATGAGCCAGGGACAAGCGATACGATCAATCTTCGGTCTCTGACGTGTCACCCATACCGTTTGGCCTCGAGAGTTTTTGTCCGGGATCGCATCAATCGGAACCAAAGGGAGGCCCGCATCACGCCAATCAAAGTGACCTCCCGCCAAACACTCTGTTTGAATGCCGTGGTACCGTAAGACTGCTGCCGCGCCCTGACTGATTTTCTTACCCTTCTGACAGTAGACCACCACTTTTTGATCAACAAGCTCTGGAGCAAGTGTGTCCATATCGTTAAACGCATGTCGCCGTGCAGTGGGAATCAGCTGTGGATCGGCGTGAATATCCTCGGCAATACGCACATCGATAATAGTCGGACTATTGGGGGTACCAATTAGTCGGCTCAATTGAGAGGAAGTGATTTCAGTTGGTGATGGCATAGCGCATCCTCCTTTTTCTAAAAGATTGAGAAAGTTAATGTTGGATGCGAAACTTGAGCTTACGCCTCACGGGGTGCTCGCGACCCCATGGGTCAATATTGCCCCATTGCTTGATTCACTGTCAATCTGGCATCGGAACACATCGACTAGTATCTCTGAAAGGTTGCGCTAATATGACACAAGAAGAAGTCAACAATCTTGATGTGTCTGCGCGATATTGGCATGAACTAGAGGACGGTCGTATTCAATGTGATCTTTGTCCTCGATTTTGTCGCTTACGCGAAGATCAGCGCGGCCTTTGTTTTGTCCGGCAAAGAAAAAATAACCAGATGGTGTTAACGACCTGGGGGCGCTCCAGTGGTTTTTGTATTGACCCTATCGAAAAGAAGCCGCTGAATCACTTTTTCCCGGGCTCCTCGGTGTTGTCTTTTGGTACCGCGGGGTGCAACCTTGCCTGCAAGTTCTGTCAAAACTGGGATATCAGTAAATCTCGAGAAATGGATCGACTCGGTGCGCAGGCTTATCCCGAAACCATCGCCAGCCTCGCTAAACAAAACGGATGTCGTAGTGTGGCATTCACGTACAATGATCCAGTTATTTTTCTCGAGTACGCAGTTGATATCGCTAAAGCTTGTAGGGTGGCAGATATCAAAACAGTCGCCGTCACCGCCGGATACATTACGCAGCAAGCGCGTCGGGAATTTTTCTCACATATGGATGCCGTAAACGTAGATTTAAAAGCGTTTTCAGAATCTTTTTATAGGGAGATTTGTGGTGGAAAGCTGAAAGAGGTGCTGGAAACATTGCAATATATACGCCAAAACACGGATTGTTGGCTGGAAATAACGACCCTATTGATACCTGGAAAGAATGACAGCGAAAAAGAACTAACAGCAATGTCACAATGGTTGGCAGGACATCTTGGTACAAACATTCCTTTGCACTTCACTGCATTTCACCCCGACTGGAAGATGCAGAACATTGAGCGAACCCCGGCCGCAACCTTGCTGCGAGCCCGTGAGATTGCACAATCAGAAGGACATCAATACGTTTACGTGGGAAACGTCCATCATCCTGAAGGCGCGAGTACCTATTGCCCAAACTGCCACGCTCAAGTGATTCAACGTGACTGGCATCGGATACTGCGATGGAAGCTGGATTACGATGGACAATGTCTAAACTGCGGCAGTCTGATATCTGGACACATCGTCGGGCCACCAGGCATCTCCAGTCCGCCAAGACGGCTGCATCTGCCGCAAGTCGCCATATAGAGACAGCCAATGGATTTCGAGGGAAGCTATTCAGAATGTTATACTCGGGATTCATGAAGCATAAAAGGATCTGACAAAGATGATTCGTTCGGCTAAATTTCAGATCGGTCAGGTGGTCAGACACCGAATTTACGATTTTCGCGGCGTGGTTTTCGATGTCGATCCCGTGTTCGACAATACGGATGAATGGTACGAGTCTATTCCTATTGAAATGCGACCAGTGAAAGATCAACCTTTCTATCACCTGTTTGCCGAGAATGACCAAACAGAATATATCGCGTATGTCTCCGAGCAGAATCTGTTGGAAGATGAACGGGGAGGCCCGTTACGACATCCGCAAATACGAGAAGTTTTTGAACTGGACAACCAGGGTCAATATAAAGCGATCAGTTTCAGCGGACATTAGCAAACGTCACAAATGTTCCGTTTGGGAGTGAAGAACTTCATCTTTTATCAAGCTTCATTGACTATTGTGATGACAACCACCCGCTACTGGGTGCTCATGTTGCATCGTTTACCTCGATACTGGCGCTTATGGTAACGCTGAAAGATTTACAGTATCTGGTGGCAATCGACACACACCGACACTTCAGCAACGCAGCCGAAGCCTGCTTTGTCAGTCAACCTACGTTGAGCGGCCAGTTCAAAAAGCTGGAAGAGTATTTGGGAATTACGCTGGTAGAGAGAAACAGACATCAGATTATGATGACTCCTGCCGGGGAACAGCTCGCCGCCCGAGCCAGAGAGATACTTGCACAAGCCGATGAGTTTGAACGCCATGCTTCAGCACTACTTGATCCACTGGCCGGGGATATGCATTTAGGTCTAGTACCTACCGTTGCGCCCTATCTGTTGTCAAAGATTATGACGAATCTATCCGCAGCATTACCGAATATCCGCTTTTACCTGCACGAACAGCAGACTCAGGTTCTGTTAAAAAAACTCGATCAAGGACAGCTAGACGTTTTGTTACTTCCATGGCGTGACGAAATGTCTGTTTTTGATCGATTTGATCTGTTCGAGGAAGAGCTCTGGTTGGCAACGCCTCCCGATCATCCTTTGCAACAGCAAGATGAGATACAGCTTTCTGATCTACAAGGCCAACATGTACTCACCTTGGAAGACGGCCACTGTTTGCGCGACGATACGATGCACTATTGTTTTGCAGCGGGCGCGGACGAAGATCAGCGCTTTCGGGCGACCAGTCTCGAAACACTCCGATATATGGTCGCCAACGGAGTTGGCATTACCCTGATGCCGGAACTAGCGATACTGCCGAGTGAATCGGACGGCGTTGCTTACAAACGATTCAGCGGTACCAGACCAAACCGACAAATTTCCGCGATCCTACGGCAAGGGTATCCACGCATTGCATGCGTTCGAGAAATCGTTCGGGTCGTTCGCTCTGCAATGGAAGATTCAGGCAAAACAGCACGATCTTCCTAAATAGTCTTTCGACTAGACTATTTTTTAAATCTTTCAGAAAGCCAGATACCCCCAAGCACCAAACAGAGCGCCAGCGCATGATAACTTTGAAAGGCTTCGCCTAGAAATGCGACTGCAAATATTGACGCAAAAACAGGAACCAAATTCACAAAAACTCCCGCCCTACCTGGCCCCAGGATCTCAACGCCCTGAATAAAGCAAAGCTGCGCGATGAACGAGGGGAACAGTGTAATCAACCCGATGATCCCCCACCCTCTCGGCGTAGGCCACTGCAAACCACCCGCGACAAACTCGACCACAACAAAAGGAACAGAAGTCACCAACGCAGACATCGCCATCAAAAGAAATATCGCCATAGCAGATGCATTTGGTTTTTCCCTCAACCCGACTGCGTAGGCGCCGTAACAAAAACAGGCCAACAACATCAGCAAATCGCCGCGATTGATTTCTGAATGAAATAAGATAGTTGGATCTCCCGCACTGGCAACGATGAATACCCCCAACAAGGTAATAATGACACCGACAAACTGTAACCCGCTGATCGTAATTCGGTAGATGAAGAACATCCCTATTAGCACGAACACAGGAATGCCGCCTTGAATAATACCGATATTGAGCGCTGTGGTACTGTGAGCCGCTGCGTAAAACAGCGCATTGAAGATTGTGAAGCCAATTGCCCCCATCAGACAAAGGTACCCGACTCTAGGCTTAAGAATCGGCCAATCGCGATACAACTTATGTCTGGCAATCATAAACAGCAGCAGTACCGCCCCCGCCCAACGCAACATCACCACCACCATCGGTGAAATTTCACCCACCGCCAGACGGCCAAAAACAGCATTCCCACCCCAACACAGGGTAGTGATAACCAGCAGTAGATACGCTCGCGAAATTGACCCAGCAGTAAACATGGTAATAATCAGGTGAGCGAATGCAACCACTCTGTTAAAGAGTTCTCCGAAAGAAGAATTATCAGACCACCAAAAGTAGCGGCAACGATGTTATCCCACTTCCACATCACAATCACGACAAAAACCAATGCACTCAGATCGATCAAAGAGCCGCGGTACACCGCGGGAACGATCAATGCCATCAGCGCACAGCCTGGCAACGCCTCTAGCACCGGGCGTAACCGACCTATATGTCTTAGCCGCTGTCCCAACAGATAGCCCGCGATTCGCGTCAAATACACTACCAGTGCGATCGAAAGAAGGACCAGCCCCAACTCGCCTGATTGTTCACTCATTCGAACCCCCTAGCTGCATCAGTATCGGAATGATGCCAACCATTACGGCAACTGGAAGAATGAGATAGGCTTCCAATCCGACCATTGCCATCAACAATGCAGAAATTCCGGAAACCACCCACGCTAATTTGTGACCACGCCCTCCTTTGACAAACAACATCATCATGCATGTCATAACCAACGGCCCCGCGAATGCCAACGCGCCAATATCAGCCCCGGTAAATACATTGGAAAACGCAAATCCCAACCAAACCGATGCCACCCAGCTCACCCATAACGCCGCGCCATAACCAAACAAATATCCCAGGTTATTGATTGATCTGGATGCTCTCAAAACCATCACGACACCTGGATCCGAGAGCAATCCGAGGCAAACCAATCGTGTAAGTAAAGAGTGGCCGTCGATATGGTTCGTGATAGAGAGGCCAAGAAGAATGTTACGACTGCTAACCAGAAAAACAGAAAGCAGAATCGCAGAAACGGGCAACGGGTGCGACCATAATTCCATCGCCGCAAATTGTGCCGACGCGCTAAAAGTAGCTCCGCTCATGACCAGGCCAAGGAAGAGGCTCAGCCCGGACGCGGTGGCTGCTACGCCAAATAAAATACCGAACAAAAACGTGGAAACACAAAACGGAGTGGACTCCTTCGCTCCTAGAACAGCGCTTCTCCAAAATCCGGTTATTGGCATCGTGAGACCGGATTGTTAACAGCATGCCTAAAGGTGGCGAGAAACAACATAGAGGCAGCGTGAGGAAGAATTCGCCTATTCTGCCTTTGACGACGATCAATCGCAATCGGTCTCACAATAGGGACAGAGAGTTTGCCAACAGCAAGGAGAAGGCAACAATGAGAACGGTACCCAATTCGGTGACAACCAAACAAAATGAATTAGGCGTTAACAGTTGCGACTGAAGCGACAACAAGCAACGTCAAGGGGCCAGCGAATACTGTCTAAGGAATACTACTCACCTGTGCGCATAGGAAGCCGCTCTGAAAAATCCCTTAGTGCCCCTCGTACATCCGCTCGATCTCGGCTGCAAACAACTGGCGTATGACAGGCCGTTTTACTTTCATCGTGGGCGTTAAAATACCTTCGTCCACGGTCCATGGATCCAGAGTCAGGCTTACTTTATAGATATTGGCATAACCTGGAAAATCCTCTACCAGATTGGCCACGCGTTTCGTCACCCAACTACACACATTCTCAGCGCCAAAGTCTTCTTTTGTCGAGTTTTGAAAACCTTCGGCTACGGCAATTCGATCCCAAGAGGGTTGATCAATGACAATAATAGCGGATAGGTAACTTCGGCCCTCGCCAACCACCATTGCCTGTTCAAACAGAGGGTCATCACAGATCGCCGCTTCCATATCGGATGGTGGTACCTTTTCTCCTGTGGCAAGTACGATAATTTCCTTGATACGTCCGGTAATAGAAATAAAACCGGCATCTGAAATGCTCGCAACATCACCTGTCATTAACCAGCCATCGTCGGTGATCGTCTCACTGGATGCTTCTGGGTTTTGCCAATACCCTTGCATCACACCCGACCCCTTGGCTTGAAGCTCGCCATTCTCAGCCACCCTTATTTGAGTACCCGTTAGTGGTAATCCGATACTGTCGGGTTTATTCTTTTCGAGTGTATTCACAGTAAGCACCGGACTGGACTCCGTGAGACCGTAACCCTGTAAAATATCGATACCGAGCCCCACAAACACTCTGGAGATACGTCCTGCCAGCGGAGCCCCTCCGCTGATCACAAATCTGAGATTTCCACCAAATCTACCGCGTACTTTGCTTCCAACCAGTTTATCTAGCACAGGAACGAGAAGCTGACTGACTTTCCAAGTATCTCTCCCCTGAGCGTGTTCGAACTTTTGCCAACCCCACTCTACCGCGCGCTCGAACAACCAGCGCTTCATCGATGAGCCCTCATCCAGTTGAGTTTTAATCGCACTGTATGCCCGCTCGAAAATCCTAGGCACCGTGATCAGGATGGTCGGTTTGACCATAGCCATATCATCCAGTAACTCTGGAATAGACCGATTGAATGCCACGCTCGATCCAGCCATCACATTTAAATAGCAGCCAATAGTTCGTTCAAACATATGAGATAACGGAAGAAACGACAGCATCCGATCAGTGGGGTAGACTGCGACGCTGTGCAAACCAGCAAATGCATTGGACAAAATATTTTGATGCGATAACTTTACACCCTTTGGCTTACCCGTCGTACCTGAGGTAAATACAATCGTTGCCAGCGCATCAGGGCCGGGGTCGTAAACCGTTTTTTGAGCAACCGGCTCTTCTGATCCACCCGCCAGCCAACCTGACAACGAAATAATTCGACTGTCAGAAATAGAATCTGGAAGCTTCCCATTTAAAACAACGATCCGCTGTAAACATTCCAGAGGTGTTTCGGCACCTTGCTCAATAGTGGTCCAGTCTTCCAGTGATTCCACCAACAACAAGCGAGAGGAAGTTTGTTCAATAATATAGGCAATGTTATCGGCGCGATCTTCCGCATACACAGGCACGACCACGTGACCCGAAGACATCGCTCCCTGATCGAACAAAATCCACTCGATGCTGTTTTTTAAGCGGATCGCGACGCGATCACCGCGTTCAAGAGACTCTGATTCGAATGCAGCGCGCCATTGAGCCATCGCTCCACCCACATCAGACCAACTCCATGTTTTCCAAGAGTCTCCCACATATTCGAGATACGCATCCGCTTGCGGTGTACGCTTTATGCGTTCGATAAATAATTCCGAAATGGAGTGAAAAACACTTGGATCGATAACATCCAGACTGCCGCTATCCGCCTGTAACGCATTGGCTGGGTATACCGAAGCACTCTGCTGCGTCATAATTACACCGCCCCGACCGCGATCGGTTGCTTATCAACTCCATGTTCTTGGTTTCGGATTTCCTGAGGAAAGTCATCGACGTTGATCACCGCATGCACCACTTCTCTGGTTCGGCGCAACAAATCAACCTCTTCAGTGCTGATCACCTGTTCATCATGCAACTCTGCCAGCCAGTCTTCAAAACCGATATCCGCTTCTTGCTGATACCCCGCTTTCTTGATCCGCTTGCGCAATTCGTATGATTCAATGGATAGCGCCAGAGCGTGCTCAAGTTGAGCCGTAATCTCGCTAGGGTTATCTGAGATAAATGTATCTTCAGTTAACCGGTCTCTGACTGGCCCAGGTTGTTGCAGCAGCTCTGCAACCGCCTGATCCAGCTTGTCGTTGGGTAAGTGAATATAGCGACCGGTGGGAAAGATCGTCGCCCGCAAAACTGGGCCGACAAAAGGCATGGGGAAATTCCGCAGAATTCCATCAATCGCCTCTTGCACCTGATACAGCGAATACTGGCATGCCCAGTCCAGCAGCGGCTGTTCATTGATGTCCTCACCATTGTCCTTGAACCTCTTGAGCGCTGAGGAAGCAAGATATAAATTGCTCAATGCATCAGCAAATCTGCCGGACAGCATCTCTTTGCGTTTCAATGCACCACCTAAAATCATCAGGGTAATATCAGATAGCCAGGCAAAAGACGCACTGAGATGATCGATTTGGCGACTATATCGAAGAATTGCACCCTGCCCGGTTCCTTTCGCGAGATATCCTCTACTCGCACCATAGCCTACTGATCTCAGGCAGTTACCGATCACATACTTAATATGGTCAGCCATCGTCCTGTCAAAGTCCTCCTTGCCTTGTTCTTCATCAGCGTTGTTTACTGCATGTACTTCCTTGAGCAAAAAAGGATGGCAGCGCATTGCACCTTGGCCGAAAATTATCAAGCTACGAGTGAGAATATTAGCGCCTTCCACGGTAATGCCAATCGGAATTTGTTGGTAAGCGCGGGCAAGATAATTTCCAGGACCCATACAAATTGCTTTACCACCATGCAGATCCATCGCATGGTTCACAACAATGCGTGAAAGATCCGTACATTGTTGTTTTACGATCGCCGACAATATTGCAGGTTTTTCGCCAATTTCCAACGCACTCGTCACAACTATTCGACCTGCATCCAGCAGGTAGGTAAGCCCACCGATACCTGCCAGCGCTTCCTCGATGCCTTCGAACTTTCCAATTTCGATTCCAAACTGTTCGCGCACACGGGAATAAGCGCCACTGGTTCGAACCGCGAGCTTAGCCGCCCCTGCTCCGGCAGCGGGTAGAGAGATACCTCGGCCTGCAGCCAGTGATTCCATCAACATTTTCCAGCCTTTGCCGATTTGTTCCTGGCCTCCGATGACCCACTCCATGGGCACAAAAACATCTTCTCCCCAGTTTGGACCGTTCTGAAATGCCGCATTCAGAGGTAAATGCCGCGTACCAATAGAAACACCTTCGGTATCGGTGGGGATGAGTACACAGGTAATTCCCAAATCGTATTCATCGCTAAGCAGTTTATCCGGATCATAAGCTTTGAAAGCGAGACCTAATAGCGTGGAGACCGGACCCAGCGTGATATATCGCTTTTCCCAGTTAATTCGAAACCCGAGGGTTTCAACCCCGTCAACAATTTGCTTACAAACCACGCCACTATCAGGCATGCTTCCCGCATCAGATCCTGCCCACGGATTAGTAAGACCAAAACAGGGGACTTCTGTGCCAACCGCTAGACGCGGCAGGTAATAGTTCTTTTGCTCTTCGGTACCATAGTGATACAGTAATTCGGCTGGTCCAAGTGAGTTCGGCACCATCACAGTTACTGCTGTCGTACCACTTCGTGTTGACAGTTTTTGCACGATACACGACTGCGCATAAGCGCTGAAACCTAAACCCCCATAGTCTTTCGACGCGTTCAACGCAAAGAAACGTTGATCCTTGATGTATTGCCAGACTTCCGGAGGCAAATCATTGCGGTGATGGCTAATATCCCAATCGTCCGACATATCGCACAACTCTTCTACCGGCCCTTCAATGAACGCACGTTCCTCGGCGTTGAGTTCAGGTTTCGGCAAAGACATTAGTTTATTCCAGTCTGGCTTACCAGCAAAGAGTTCCGCATCCCACCAAACCGTGCCGGCATCAATCGCTTCTTGCTCAGTTTGTGATATTGGTGGCATAGTACTTTTAACCATGCGGTAAAGCGGGCCGGTGATAAACCTGTTTCTCAAACCGGGGGCGTAGTACAACGTTACCAACAAAGGAATTGTGATCAATAACAATATGATCGATAACAACGCATTGGTCGCACCAGATACAAGTCCCAATGCCATCACAACACTGGTGACAATTAGCCAGGATTGCACGGTCATATTAAGAACCGGAAACGCAACGATAAGCGCAGCTAAAACTATTAAGAAGATAATCATGGTTCGTCTCTCATGGTGATTCGCTCTGGGAACACCGGTTGATTTGGCTGAAAAGATGGCTCAGGCATACAAATCAAACGGCCCAATCATCAGGTACGCAACGTCATTGGGACGCCGCTTCCCGATCATAACCTCATCAAAATAAATCTGACCTTAATGCTTGTATCCATTGTGCATCGTGGTCATACAATGACCATAAACATGCATTAAGTGACAACTACCCCGCGCCAGCGTTCCGTGGACTATGCAGATAGTCGCTGCGCCATACTTTGATAGTGACGCTTGTGGAACATCAAATGCCATCGCCGCCCGCCAAGTTGATGCCATAGAAAGGCAGCGCGCACACCGGCAAACAAACTACTCCTTACGCGATTAACGATGACAGGATTACTCAAACGTCCTTCGCTTCCCTGCACCATAATTCGTGGCTCCATTGTACTAATGGTTTTCGCATACAACCCGGCAAGTTGCTCACATAAGTCATTGAGCGCAGCGCTATCGTCGTTGATCTTCGCGTTTTCCCCATAGTCGTCATCAGGAAATTGTGCCGATAGCTCTACCAATCGCTGATTAATTACGTCACCGTGATGCGGCAGAGAAAGCAGCTTCATCGCCAATTGATGCATCGCGACCGAATATTGAAACAGCGGGCGTGAAAGCGTACCCAGCTTTCCTGAGAACACTTGATTTAACACACCGCATCCCATCCCAACACATTCTATATTGGAAAAAACAGATTCTACTGTGTCTGCATCAGTCCGAAGCAAACTGGCAACAGAGCACTTGAGAGCGGACTCATCACAAGTGGGTTTGTTGGCCAATTGATATACCAGCATTGCGGCCTGAAACACTCCACTTAAAGCGATCACCTGTTGCCGATTGGGGGCCGCTAATAAACTTGAAATCATGGATAACTTCGAAATTTCAACTACCAGAATTATCCGCCAGTATATCAATGAAAAACTGGGTTTCACGCTCTAGAGAATCGATGCGATTTTCTTTGCTGCGAAAACCATGTCCCTCATTGGCATATTCAGTGTAAGAATGCGGAATACCGCGCGTTTCAAGCAACTCCACGACCTCTCGCGTCACCTCAGGGGGTACTACTTTATCCAGCAGGCCTTGAAACAGGATGATCGGTGCTGTCAGTTTGTCCATCTGGAAAATCGGTGAGCGACTTCGGTAGCGACTTCTCGGCGCTCTCGCTGACTCCTTGCTGAAAGGTTCACCCACGAGCATGTCCGTGTATCTAGCCTCAAATTTATGGGTGATTTCTGAAAGGGTAATAAGATTGCCAATACCGTAGTAACACGCGCCTCCTGCAAACAGATCAGGATATACCGTAAGCGCGCGGAGTACGGCATAACCACCCGCGCTTCCACCCCGAATAAATACCGCTCCCGGATCGACTTCACCTTGCTCAACTAAATAGCGAATGGCATCAGCGATATCCATCGCATCAACCTCTCCCCATTGTCCCAGCAATCTCTGGCGATAGGCTCTGCCATACCCTGTGCTACCCCGATGATTGATATCCAGCACCGCAAAGCCTAGAGAAGCAAAGTATTGTTTTAACGGTTGATAACTCTTATCAGTTCGACTCGTTGGCCCTCCATGCACCATCACCACCAGAGGAGGTTTGACGCCCTCTGGGGCAGTGTAATGCTCATTCTGCGGCCGATAGAGATAGCCGTTGGTAGTCTCACCATCTCGCGTAGCGCAGCTAAAGGCCACGGGCGAGGCATGCTTAGAAGCAGGGCTTATTTTAAACGCACACCACTCAACCAAGCCGCCACTCTCTGGATCGTATTCAGCGATGTAGGAAGGCCGGTCTTCGGGCGACACCACAAACTGTAATTTACCTTCAGAATAAGTGAGCTGGCTAATCGCAGCCTCACGCACCACCTCGCTCAAGCTATCTGGATTTCCTATGCCAAACCGATACAGTACGTCGCCACCGTGATCTGTGGCAATTGCATAGATAGTCCCTGGCGCTGTTTCGATCCAGCGCGTCTGACCAAACACCCAGTGGGCTTGACCAAATTCGGCTTCAATGTGCGTGAGCTGTTGTGACTTGGGCTCTTGCCACAGATAGAGTCCGCTCCAATTGGATTCGAGACTGTCACAGGCATAAACCACACCCCCGTCAGATAAAAAGCCAGTCTGAGTAGCCGCGCAGTTGGGTGCATCCATCAAACGTTGCATACGGTTACCAACCAGCTGTTTTCCGGTATCACTGTTGATCACCTCAATGCTCCCTTTGCACACCCGGGTCTGGTCCCATGGCATTCCGGGGTGATTCCACTCAAACCAGACGACCGCATCGCCATTTTTTGATACCGATGGGCAAGCGTAGAAATCGCAACCAGAGGCAAAGTCTTTTACAGTGGATTGCAGATTGCTGGTATCGATAACGACCAGCGCATTCTGGTTTTCACCATGATCATCAACGCGTTCACAAACCGCGACATAGGCTCCTTCATGGACCGCAGATTTGATATCTGCAAATCCCAGGCACTTCGGGTCATCTGGGGTTATCGGAACAGGTTGTGCCGATTCTCTCAAGGGCTGACGATACAGTCGGCCATCCGAAAAGTTATTGAAGATAATCGTATCTCCATCAACGCAAAAACAGCATCCGCCGTACTCGTGCACCCGGCTGCGAATATTGAATTCGCCAGGGGTGAGGCATTCCGGATCCTCATTTTCCGCCCCACTCCACCGCATCAAAACGATGCGGCCACCTTCGTCCGCCAACGCTTGAAGCCAGTAGAGATCTCCGGACCATCTGAACGGGTAGCTGGGAGCAGAAGGTTGATTGAAAATAGCGTCGATCGAAATCGGGCTTTGCCATGATCCAAATGGTGCTTCTTTGGGGACAATGTTTGCAGACATTAGCGATTCCCCATCAGCCTGCTTGGGTAGCCGGTCACATTGTTGTCGGCAAAAAACCCAACAGGTGCTTCCAACGCATATTGAAAGGGTTTACCTGGTCCATACAGCGGTCGGGATGTTTCCGTATAGGTTTCCATTTTTTGGTACTTCAGAAAATTTCCCCGTGAATCAAAGAACACAATGTCCAACGGTGCGTGTACGTTTTGCATATGGAATTGTCCCTCTATCGAAGCAGGGTATAGAAACAGAATCAAAGTTTGGTCAATCACTGAAGGGCAAATATGCTGAAATCCTGCTGCTCTTTCGTATGCGTCATCTGCCACTCTCACTATGAGCTCAAGAGGTTTGCCTTCATCATTGAGAAGTGTAATCTTTGCCTGATGCATCGATTTCAAACCTGGAGTTGCCGGAACACAATCCGCAGCGAACACCTGAGCGACCGAGACCCCAAACAGTGGTAGTAGAATCAACCCAAGCACACTAAGATAGTATTTCAAGCCAGCAAAGATCTTAGTCGAGCGACAAAACCATAAAAATTGGGGCGTAGTAAATATCATCAGTGTCTCAGGACTCAGGTTAAATCGAAAAATTGAAAGATTGTTATTCATTTGACAAAGTTAGCGGAGTCACTCGATAAATACCGTCAAGTTGACTTCAATCATAGCTGTGTAGCGGTATATGATACACGCCTTAATCTAGTTAAATAATTGTTTTATGAAGCACACACAATTCCCGAGTCGTTTTCGTGTTCCCTACGATCAATCTTTCCGCGTGGAAGAGGCGACCACTTCTCCTGGAAGTGATGTCGAGTCGGAAAAAAAACTGAAGAAACAGTTAGAAAAGGCAAATGATAAATTATACGAATTGCAACGCATGCTGTATGCGCATAACCGATATTCGATATTGCTGGTATTTCAAGCTATGGACGCAGCCGGGAAAGATAGCACTATTCGCACGGTTATGCGGGGAGTCAATCCTGCCGGTTGTCAGGTATTTAGTTTCAAACAGCCTTCGAGTGAAGAACTAGACCATGATTTCCTCTGGCGGAGTGCCAGGCGATTGCCTGAACGGGGTCGAATCGGTATCTTCAATCGCAGCTACTATGAAGAAGTTTTGGTCGTCCGTGTTCATCCGGAATACCTGGGCGCGCAACGTCTGATTGGTGAAGTCGACACGCCCGATTTTTGGGAGAATCGTTTGTCCTCTATTCGCGACAATGAAACCCATTTGGCAAATAATGGAACAGTTATTCTCAAGTTTTGGCTCAATGTTTCCAAAGCTGAGCAAAAAAATCGATTTATCGAACGACTGGACAACCCGAAAAAGAACTGGAAATTTTCGTCGTCCGATGTTGCGGAAAGACAACATTGGAATGAGTATATGGAGTGTTATGAATCCATGCTCAATGCCACATCAACAGATCACGCGCCCTGGTATGCCATTCCAGCGGACAACAAACCCTATGCGCGCCTTCAGGTTGCAAACACCATCATTGAAACCATAGAGTCTCTGGATATTCGCTACCCCGCTCCAGAAGCAAAAAACGTGGCTAGATTTGACGAATGGAGGGCGCAGCTGATGGCTGAGTAGCCAGGCTTTGGGTTATCAATCACACTCATTTCGCCGCCTTTATCCATCAGATCAAGAATCAGCCAAAAAAACGGCCCGGTCAGTCGCTCTTAGCGCCGCCGGGCCGGATTATGATGGATTGAAAGTTATTGCGATTGCGCTACCAACGACTCTCCATTTTCAGTTCCTCATAAAGGGGGCGCATTTTCTTATAATGCTTGCTCCTTTTATTCATCTTTCGCATTTGACGCATCGTCTTTTCAGCGGCACGCAAACTTTTCGAGTTGATGTGTTCCCTGAATTGTTTATACATCGCAAGCTCGACATTCGCACGCCCGTCTTTCGCGGAAGGATCGTTCGGGTTTTCTTTCAACATCGCTCCATAACAACCCCAAGCGTTGTCGGCGCCAGATCCATGTAAAACACCCGCGTCCAGGTAAGCAGCACACCTTTGCGCTTCTGTGACCTTGGACTTCTTCACGGCCTTAGGTTTTTCAACACTCGCTACCTTTTGCGCTACTGGTTTCTGCTTCGGCGCTTGAGCTGCTTGCTGCGCAGCTTGCTTAGCAGATAAAGAGAGCGCGAATCGCTCGTCAAGGGCTGCCAACTGTTGATGCTCTTCGTTCATTGCTCGCAGCTTAGCGATATTCTTCTCGGCCTTCTGCAGGTTATTTCTATCAAGTGCTAGAGATGCCCATCTAGCATATTTATTTTCAATCTTGACGATGCCGGCGAGCGCGTCTGGATGACCGGGCTCAATTCTCATCACCTGCTGGTAGCAAGTCAGCGCATTCCCACCTTGACCTGACGTCAGCCTATTGGCGCGGAAGTGACCTTCGCATTCATCCAGTTTAGCGCGAGCAGGATTTGGAGTCACTGCAGCTAAATTGATTGGTTTTGCTATCACTTCAGGCTCTGGCTCTGGCTTCGCCACAACCACCGTCTGGGGTTGCGCTGTCGCAACAGGTTTTTCTGGTGTGGATCCACCCAACGCGGCGATTTTCAATTGTGCCAGTTCGACAAAAATTCCGTCTGGATACTTATTCACGTAAGCATTTACAACCGCTGGGTTTTGACTATCTTTCACAGAGTCCCAAAACAGCAGTTCAATATTACGATCTTTCCCTGTGTTCACCACGACTGGCTGCGCCACCGTTGCAACACCAGTATTTGTGTTGGCATTCGCAGAAGTCACCGTGCTTGTCTGGCCGTCATTACCAGTTGTCGACACCGTCACTTCCTGTCCTTGCGATGTAGTTTCAATCTCCACTACCGTTTTGAAGTAGTAGTCATCTCCGATCAGTGAAGAACTCTCCCACGGAGTTTGCTGATTACTTGTGGCTGAACGGACTTCGTTTCTTACATTACGAAAGACTTTCTCGATCGGCACTCCCGGCTCACTCATGTGCTTTGCCAGGGAAGCGGTGTAAGGGCTATTTTGGCCCTTGCCGTCGACAGCGACGTCTCCTGGGGATGTCGCATAGGCAACGAAAGATCCGGTCGGTGCACTCATCTTTGCTAGTCCACGAGTGGCTGACCGGAATCCTCTAGAGTAGGGATTATTTCGGCAGGCATCTAATACGACAAAGCTGAGTCGAGCATTGCTGTATTCCATCATACTCAGGATGGAATTCGCATTTACCGATTCGATATCAACATCTCCCTCCGAATCAATGACCGCATCAACGGGAATTATATAGTTGGCCCCATTAACCTGTACGCCATGCCCAGCATAGTAAAAAAGCCCGACTCCATCGCGCCCTGCTTCATTCAGTTTGGCGCCGAAGTCACGGACCGCCCGCTTCATCTGCAACTGACTGGCGTCAATGACTTCGATCACATTGAAATCTAACCCACGCAGTGTCTCAGCCATTAATTTGGCATCGTTGGGCGGGTTTTCGAGCGCCCCGACTTGCTTGTAATCCCCATTACCTATGACCAAAGCGTTGCGAACTTCCGCATACACCTCGCCAGTACCCCAACTGAAAAAACTGAACAGCAGGGCAAATTTGATTGCGACACTCTTCATTGGAACTCTCTCCTCGTATTTTTTTTCACAGTATAATTTTGCTTAACGCAGATTTCTAGGAAAGGTTTTGGTGAAAAATACCCGCCCCCCTATCCCAGAGCACGATATTTCACTCTGTTTTCCTCCTCCTTCCTCCGACTAAAGGACATTTTTCTTGTACCGTCAAGGTTCGCACCGGCCACTAATGCTTGTCGCTGTAGCCATTGCTTCAGGCCTGATTGCGGCAGCGCATATGGGAAAAATCCCCGCTTCGCTGCCCAATATCACTCAGGATCTGCATCTGAACCTGCCCCAATCTGGGCTGGTGGTATCCATTTTCAGCCTGCTGGCTGCCTTTGCTGGTTTGGTGATCGGCATCATATCATCTCGTCTCGGGCGAATTCGGGCCGGGATACTTGGGCTAACGTTTGCGGTGCTCGGATCGTTGCTAGGCGCATGGAGTGAGAGCTTTTCTCTTCTCCTGTTTTCGAGAATTATCGAAGGCTTAGGATTTGTCTTAGTGGCAATCACCATGCCTGGGCTAATTACCGCAATCTGCCCACCCCGTCATCGAGCAATGGCGATGGGTATTTGGGGTGCATTTATTCCTGCAGCAATGTGTTTCATGCTCTTAACTACCCCAGTATTAATTGAAATGAAAAGCTGGAGAGGAGTTTGGCTGGTCACCTGCGCAGCATCTTTAATTTGGTTAATTGTCTTCACTGTTACGTTTCGCTCGACGGAAGAAGAAACAGAAGTTCAATTATCCTCAGAATCAGTGTACTCACTATTTCAGCCGATCCCGCTCTTGGTCGTTGGCGTGTTCATCTGTTATTCCGCGCTATTCGCAGCGGTAACTTCCTTCCTGCCAACTTTCTGGAATGAAAGTCTTCATCTGGATATTCGATCTGCGGCTTATCTTAGTGCGATTGTGGTTTCGGGAAACATCGTCGGCAATGTGCTAGCGGGATGGTTAACCTCTCGCGGCGTCAGAATGCATACTCTTTTTGTTTTCGCATTCTTACTCGGGGGCATTGCCGCCACCCTGGTATTCCGACTGCAAGATTCCATTGGCGCAATGCTGTTGGCCGCATTCAGCTTTACTTTGTTTTCTGGTTTTATACCTGGAGGTGTGTTCGCCAATTTACCCGGCTTGATTCCACGACAGAAACTAATACCTTTGTTGGTGGGATTGATATTTCAGGGTGCCGGCATCGGTCAAGTAATCGGGCCATTGTTTCTGGCTACAATCGTAGACCTACAGGACCAATGGCGTGACGCTGGCTATGCGGTCGGCTTGTTGGCAATTATCGGATTATTGCTAACCTCGGTGCTAGTGGTGAAACGAGAACATCATTAAAAACTATTTCATGAAGATTTTTCAGGCAAGGCATTTTGATACACTGAAATTCGCAGAAGATTTCACCACTAAAACAATACTGTTCTTTTAGCCCCACTCATTCTCTGATTCCAAATTCTCTACTAATCAGACGGCTGCTAACGCCACGCTTTTCCAATGATAAAGACTATAGTGTGAAGCACGCCTCGTGTTTGGACCATCAGTAAAACAGGTAAAACAGTTCGAGACGGTGTCTCGAACAGGCTTCGACCTGAAAATCAACATAACGGTGGATCACCCTGCAGTTTACGATGATTGGAGGTTGATTTGATTCAGATTGAAGAGATGTTGACTGTGTCCATTTGGTCTTTTAACCAGCACATTCACCCACCGACATGTTTCTGGAAACCAGACTAAACTTGCGTATACAGATTGCCTGCCATTTTCGCATCCATACCTGGAATTTGTTTGATCGCCTGTTTCCAGGCTGCGCTTTGAAGAAGATGACGAAACTGTCTGATTTCTTCGGTCTTAGCATCCTGCTTTCGATAACCAAAGTAATAGTTTTCTCGAACTAAAGGAATAAAGCTTAGACCAAACTGTGCGGCAGATGCTTGAGACCCGAGGGCAACATCAGCGCGTTGATTCGCGATCTTTGCACATACCGCTGTATGTGTTTGCTCAATGTCATCGAAACCACGGATATCCCGACTACGTATCCCGGTCTTTTTCAGCAACAGATCAAGAAGCAGTCGGGTGCCAGAACCTTCTTGTCGATTCACAAGCCGCAACCCACCTTTCTTCAGATCCACAATAGTCTCCAATCTATGCGGATTACCAGGAGCGACAATTAAGCCCTGCTGACGCTCGTGAGACAAGACAATCTGTAGCAATGAAAAATCCCCAGTGCGTTCGTAAGTGCTTAAATACCCCTCTCCCAATTCACCTTGGGCAATGTGAAAACCCGCCAAACTGCACTCCCCGGAAAACAGACTTGCCAGACTTTGCTGACTACCTTGCAACTGCAGTGAAATTTGTTTGGAAATCGCTCCTTGATAAAGATTCTCTAATATATCCAGGCTAAGACAGTGACTGGCACACACCGTTAGTCGACCCACCCTATTGTCTCCGAGAACGGAACTCAGTTCCGCCTGAATCACGTTCAGCGCTTCATCCATATTTGACAGCCCTTTTGAATCCATATAACCGCGAGCCCAAAGCAGCCTGCTGCCTAACTCTGTGAGCGTTGCGCCGCGTCCTTTTATCGCATCTGTAAGCGGCATATCCAATCGATTGGACCAGTATCGCAGGAGATTCCAGGCTTTTCTGTAAGATACTCCTGATTGCTTCGCTGCAACGGTCAAGTTGCCGTGATCGCGCACTCCCTGCAATAAGTTAAAAAGTAATTCTGGCACAGCTTCTTTTTCCTCGTCCTCCACGAACAGCTGGGTACCAAGGGAAAATTGCATGAATTGGTCGACGCGCTATTTGTTTGCGTTAGCAAAAAAACCTTGCTGCCCGACGATCTGATAAGCATTGATTAACTCCTGACCTTCTTGAGAAATTAACCATTCGATCAATGCTCTCGCGTCGTCACGCTTCACATGTGGGTGCTTGTCTGGATTGACGCCAATAACTCCGTATTGATTGAACAGCATGGGATCACCCTCTATGAGAATTTGAAGTTCACCCTTGTTGGCAAATTTTAACCAGGTAGCTCGGTCGGTAAGCGTATAACTGTTAATCCCGCTTGCCACATTCAAGGTTGCCCCCATGCCCGTCCCAGTTTCGCGGTACCAGGAGCTGGCTCTACCCTTTGCATCAATTCCCGCATGCTCCCAAAGCGATAACTCTTTTTTATGTGTGCCACTATCATCCCCTCGCGAAGTAAACGGGCTCTCTGAATTTACGATAGCGTTTAAGCCTTCCGTGACAGTCGTCAAAGATCGCAAAGAAGCGGGATCGTTTGCCGGACCGACGATCACAAAATCGTTATACATCACATCGTAGCGCTGCAGGCCATATCCTTCCGCAACAAATCTGTCTTCAGAATCACGATGGTGGACGAATAGCACGTCGGCATCTCCGGACTGCGCCATTTTGATCGCCTTGCCAGTGCCCACAGCGACCACACGAACCTCGATACCCGTTTTTTTTGTAAATGCTGGCAGCAGATGATCAAACAGGCCAGAGTTTTCAGTGGAAGTGGTCGAGGCGAGGGTAATGTAGCGATCTGACGCCAATACCGCACCGACAGAACAAATCATCGCCAGCAGGCAACTTACTAAAAAAACAACGCGTAAATACATCTTTTCTCCGATTCTCTAGTCATAGTTAAAAGTTTTGCCCTTTAGAAACGCCGACAACACGCTCGATTTGGGCTGATTAAAAAAAGTTTCAGTTTCTGCAAATTCTTCTGCCTTCCCTTCATGCATAAACAGTGTGTAATCACCTAATCTGCGGGCCTGGGCTAGATCGTGTGTCACCATCACTATCTGACAACCCTGATCTGCGAGCAGCAAAATGAGTTCTTCGACATGCGATATCGATACCGGATCTAAATGCGCGGTTGGCTCGTCGAGAAAAAGCACCTCCGGTTGTAAGGCCAAACAACGCGCTAACGCCAAGCGCTGTTGTTCACCACCCGATAGTTTTCTGGCTGGACGGTCGGCCATCTCGGATAACTTGGCATTGGACAGCGCCTCGTTAAGCCGCCAGCTGAGTTCATTCGCCGGAACATGACAGGCACGCATGGCAAACAAAATATTCTCCTTCGCAGATCTACGCAGCATAACCGGGCGCTGAAAAACCATTGACTGGACGCCAGCTTTCAACGCACGCGATGGATTACTCCAATGCACCTGTCCTTGAGAAGGGGTGAGAAGCCCATGACAGATTCGCAGTAACAGTGTTTTCCCAGCACCGTTCGCGCCAACGATTGTAATTGCACCATCTGAAGGGAATTCCAATGAGACATTGCTAAGCAGCTGCAGCCCATTAACCGTATAGTGAATATTGCGCACTGTCAGAGGGCGGATCGATGGGTCAGAACCACTCATTTGTGACGTCGCTCCATTCTTTGCGCCATCGACACCAATGTATTTATTGCGATGACTATACTGACTAGTACAATTCCGAGTGCCAACGCCAGCGTGAAATCGCCTTTACTGGTTTCCATCGCGATGCTCGTGGTCATTACCCGCGTAACGTGATTGATATTGCCACCCACAATCATCACGGCACCCACTTCCGCACTGGCTCGGCCAAAGCCTGCCAATAACGTCGTCATTAATGCGAAACGCCCCTCCCA
>JAHQWE010000036.1 GCA_019633985.1 Acidiferrobacterales bacterium
GTTGAAATGAGATTGGCATACAAAGAGACTATCTGGGGCTTGTGGGAAATGTAGGACATTGCGTTGAAAACCGGTCCAACTATTGCAATATCTGGTGCACAAATATCCTGCTCTTTTGTCTCAAGTATATTCTTCAAAACAAGATTTCGTACCTTTTCGACTAAATATTTCTGACTTTTAGGACCTAGTTCTAGTGCATCCAATACTGCGTCTACCTCTCGACTAACAGATGCTGGCCGCGCAGCAGGCAGGACAGAATCTTCAGTTTGTTTCGCTACCTTGCTAGTCTGTGTCATGTGAGTACCGAAGGTTGCTTTTCCAGGGTTTTCTTCTGTGCAACTTCGAAACGATGTAGGAACGTTCTCACTGCTCGAGTCACTAGTAGACACTGAAACTAGTGGTTTGTCAGACTTGATTGACTCTTCAGATTTTGGATTGGATCGTTTCGTCTCTCGATTGGTTTTTTCCTTCTCAGCGGGGGCAGACAACAGGTTTGCTTCCTTGACAAACTGTTGCGGGTTACCGGCGGATTCTGATGACGCACGCGTGTGTTCTATTTCCTGAACAATTTTTGAAGTTTTCTTTTGAGTTACGCGTCCCAATTTCGTTGCTTGCGCAACGTCCAGTTTATTGGGATTCGATAAAGAGTCTGCCCCCGGTTTGTTAGTCACTGCTTTTATGGCACCGAGAATACCCTCACGTTTATTCTGAACGGATTTTTCCATCCACGCTGCTCCTCTTGAGCTAAATATTATTGCTTAATTCTTAACGTTAAACTATTTGTAGAAAAAACGCTAGGTTTGTGAATATACCGGAGTAAAACAACTGCAAATGAGAACTTATCCCATAGCCGAATCTCGCTGAAAAAAGGACGGATATTAGGCGTATATATGAAACGCAAAATAGTTAACGTAGCTCCTGGAACTATTGGATTAGCTATCTTTAGGTCTCTCGAATGCTAGCATACTGATATCCTTGGTATCGGCAATCACCGAATTTAGCGTTTCTTCATCCACAATATTTAGCTGATAACCATACGCATAAACTAATGCATTGTTACAAAGAATATTTATTAACCTGGGTACGCCCCCAGTATACGCGCCAATACGCTCGATAGCCTTATCGGAAAACACTCTTTGCTCAGCACCTGAAACTTGCATCCTGTGATTGACGTAGTTACCCACCTCTTCCATCGGAAGAGGATTGATATGGAAATCTACTGTAACGCGTTGGGCGAATTGTCTCAATTGAGGTAGCCGCAGTGTATCGCGAAACTCTGGCTGTCCAGACAAAATAATTTGGACAATTCTGTGGTGATCTGCGTTCAAATTGGAAATGACGCGCAATTTTTCAAGCTCGTCCGGCTCAAGATTCTGTGCTTCATCGATTATGACCACTACACGCTGATTGTTCGCATAGCATTCGACAAAAAAGCTTGCTAACAGCTCATACCTTTCCATGTCACTCTTACCTTTATAGTCCAATCCAAAGGACAACAGTATCCATTCGAGCAGCGTTCCAAAGTCTTTATGTGTATTAGTAGTGAGGCCAACAACGAACTCTCCTGTCAGTTCATTGAGAATTGAGCGAATCAATGTTGTTTTACCAGCTCCAATGTCGCCAGTGATTACAGTGAATCCTGCTCCAGATTCTATTCCATAGCGTAGACAAGTCAGCGCTGTATCATGACTCGGTCCGCAATATAGAAACCTAGGATCGGGTAACAAATCAAACGGCATGTGGTTTAATGAGAAATGCTTCAGATACATAACCGCTTTAAAAATCTAACCTCAGAATAGGAACGTAAATCATAGATTCCTTGAAAAATTCTCTGTTGGGTATTCAACGAGTACTTTGTTTCTGGGTGGACTTATTCAGCACCGTGCCCAGCACATTACACTGCTTTAGTAGGTTCATTGCGCGCTCAACTTCTTCTGTTTTAGTCTCCCCTTCTTGAACAACAAGTAAAATTCCATCTAAATATGTAGTAAAAGCTAATGTGTCATCTCGTCCGAGTACGGGCGGCAAATCGACTATAACTATTGACCTATCGCTGATAGAAAACCCATCGACTAATTCCTCTACACGACTTGCATGCCGTTTATCCATCAAATTGACGGCTTCACGACGCCCAGGGATGATCCAGAGATTGGGTATAGAAACTCGTTGAAGCACCTCAGATAGACCAACATGGTTGTTCAACAAATCAACTAGTCCAAACGTCACATCAAGTCCTAGCAGTTTATCCACACTTGGAGTAGCAAGGTCTCCATCCACTAGAACAACATTTATATCTGAAGATCTGACCATACTGATAGCCAGATTTAGTGATACGATCGTCTTTCCGTCACTACCAGCCGGACTTGTTATTCCAATTGTAGACACACCAGCAGTTTCAATATAGTGCAACAATTGTGTTCGCAACAGTCTGAAACTCTCTGCGTGTTCATTAGTGTCATCGTAGGTGACGATCCTGTTTCTTGCTAGCTTATCTGTATCGACTACGGAGTATCGAGAATCAGTTAGACTATGAGTAAATGACCCGGTTACAGTACCCCCAATCGACTGAGGCTCCACTTTCGGTTCAGATAACGAGACTGTAGTGCTCACTGTTTTTTGGGAATTGCCTTCACGCTCTTTGTAAGCACGTTCAAGCGCAAGTTTGATTTTTTCAACCACGATTGAGTACAGGCAAGTTAATCTTGTCCAACCAGGAGTTGAAGAAGCGTTTAATTTCGGCAGGATTGACATCCTCCGCTTTAATTTCATAAAAGTTGAACATAAAAGCCAAAGCTCCTAGAAAAATCAATATCAATGACAAGAACAACAACCTCCGCCTCGATCTTTTCCGAACATCTGATTGCGTAACTATGTTTCCAATAGATGCGAGCATCGGAACACCAGATGCCCGCTCCAGTTGCCGTACACTACGCACCTTACCTTGCATCCAATCTACTCCAAAAATTAGTCCAAAACTGCTAAAAAGAGAGGCACCCAAGGCAAGTATCGAAAGTTTTTTGCGATTGGGTTTGTGTGGAATCTCGGGGAGTAAAGGTGGTTCGAGAAGAGTAAAACGCTCCCCCTTTTGTTCTAACTCTAAAGACTCGGATACTCTTGCGCTATTTTGTTTTCCACGTATGTCATTGTACTTAGCCTGCGTATTTTCATGGTCGCGGATCAGTGATTTGTACTCACGTTCTACTTCCGGTGTTTTATTGATCAAGACATCGAGTTCGGCTAACTTCCCCACGAGATCATTTCTTCGAACTCGCAGACTATCCTCCTCGCTTATTGCTGAAGCCAACTCAGTATTCAGTCGCACTAGTGATGAGTCCCCTTGCTCAGAGACCGCATTTACAATCGTCGTATCTACACGGCCGGGATACTCCGGTTCGGTTGCAATTTGCTCTCTGAGCGCTGCCACTTCTCTCCGTTTCTTGATCACATCAGGATGTTCGTCGGAGTAGCGAGATTCTAAGTTTGACAGCTCACTTTCAAGAGTTTCAAGGCGCACCTGTCTAGGATCAGCCTCAGCTACAGTGTCGGTGTTGCTTCTGCCAGACTCAAGAAATCTTCTCGCAGAGTCGATTCCTGCTTCCAAAATAATCTTTCTCTCTCCAAGAGAATCCAACGTTCTGTCAATCTCATCAATCTGCTGCTCAGTTCTTTGGTAGGCCGTAATGTTGAGAGATTGATGTTCGGGAAGAGCACCGAGGTTTTCTTCTTTAAAGACCGAGATCTTTTCTTCAATTTGGGCGAGACTCTTCTCCAGTCTGTCAGCTTCGGACTCCAGGAACTGCCGAGTATCTGTAATAGCCTTCGTTCGAGATTGTACATTCTCTGCTAAATATAGATTTACTAGTTCCGTAGCGACGTCCTGGGCTACTTCAGGTGAAGGATGGTCGAAAGAAATTCTAAAGGCTACCGTTGCAGAAGCGGTCTGCCCAGTATTCCGGTCTCGTATCGATGCTCTGACATTTTCAACCGAAAAATTCTGACGCATTCTCGCCGCAAGTGCTTCGAGAGAAAGATTGTTGGCGTAACGCTCTTGATTGTAAACACCTAACTTCTCAATCAGACTTACAAGATTACTCGTGGTGAGTACTCGTTGCCCTATCGCCTGAATCCTCTCATCAGCATAACTTGCCACAGTCGAATTTACCCATTGGGTCGGTATTTCCTGTTGCTCAACCAGGATTTGGCCTGTAGCACGATATGTCGGCGGTATTTTGAAAACGACAATAAGAGATGCAAGCAGCAACAGAAAAGTGCTAAGCAAAAACAGCCATTTCCGCCGCCAAAGCAGCGAAATTAAGTCAGATATAGGCAGACCTTCCTCTTGTTCCATATTTACAAATAGCAGGCGTCAGCCATCAATTCATAGGGATAGCTATTCGTCCCCAATTGTATTGGAACTGGAAGCTAATATCGTTTGAGTCAATGGTGCCTTCATCGACAGTGGATTGTTCTCGATATCGATACCTTACAACCCAAGTAAAGCGTCGATTGACGGCACGTGAATAAGCGGTCTCGAAAGTCGAAGAGCTTATGTCACCTTCTTCGCCTTCATCATCCACCTGCTCGCCATACGCGATTGCTGCCGAAAACGCTCCGTCATACTGATTTGGCCTGTTCCATTCTAAGGAAAAATTGTCAGATTGAATGAGTCCACCTCGAGCTGAAGGTGAGAGAGAGCGAGAAAAACCGGCTGTAACAGAGCTTTGAAAACCCGTGTATGTGAGACCCAAATCATATTGAGTAGTTGTGGTGTCCTCTGAGTCTTCTCCTCCTTCTATGTCACGATATGTTGGTGCAACTGAAAATTGAGCGATCAAGTTTTCACGTAGGGCAAATTCAAGCCCCAGTGTTAATGACAGAGTATCCTGATCCAACGCAGAAGGTACTTCGGTGTCGGTATCAGGGCGGTACATTGAAAACTCAAAGCCATAGAGAAAATCGAGTCTTTCAGCCAACGAATATGCCAAATCAACAGCCAGCGATGTTTGCTTATATTCGACAAACTCAGTGAGATTTTCAGAGTCACTTTCAAACCCCACATCGCTATATTGAGCTGATATATCTGTGGACAATCGTGTATTGATCTGCCGGGTATATCCAGCTGATAAGCCGACTGTCTGCTGAATCAGATCTGCTCCAACCAAGCTGATGTCGGTGTCTGTAAACCCAGTTTCAAACGTCGTACTTTCGGCGTATGAAATTCCTAAGTCGTAGCTGGAGCTCTCCAAATTCTTTATGTACTCCATCGATGCATCAACTAGGTTGGTGTCAAGTTCTGAACTTTCATACTGTCGCGACTCAGCCCCTAACTCGATTGTATAGCGATCCGAAGGCGAAGCAGCATGGATTGCTAAATCAACACCGACTCCAATGTAACTCTGACTCCCTGCGGGCTCTTCAGGCTCTATGGACTCCATAGACTCTATGGGCCCGGTTGAGATGGTGCCTTCAGAGCCTGATGAGATCAACAGGGGATTTTCTTCGTAGCCTGCCGATACGCTGACTGCAGGTTCAAAATACCAATCTCGGGCATGGACCTGCCCAGTAGCTATTAATGACAGCGCCAGAGAAACTATTGCCAATGTAGGCGGCATAGCGCCTTTCGGAACTCGTCGACACGGATCAGACCGAAGTTCCAAATTGGACAAATTCACTTTAAGGTACGACAACGACGTCACCATTTTCAAGCACGATATTTTGTTCAAGTTTCAGACCCTTAGCGACATCTCCATAGCGGAATCCGATAGCCTTTTGACCATCGCTTCCGCGCCGCAAGATCTTTATCTTATTTTTTGCTGCGTAGGGGGTCATTCCCTGAGCCAAACTCAATGCTTGCATTACGTCAGTAGGTTGCTGAACATTAAACACACCGGGTGTGTTTACCTGCCCGATAACGTAAATATTTACGCCAACTGTTTCTTCAATACCTACGGTCACGATAGCGTCAGGAATATACCTTATAAGCTTTTCAGTAATTGCTTCCTTTATCTGAGAAACAGACTTCTGGCTTGCTTGTATTTCGCCGATCAACGGCATACTGAAAGTGCCGTCGGGATGGATTGTTATCGAATTTGTCAGATCCGGTTCATTCCATACCGAGACTAACAAACTATCACCAGATTGCACTAGATAGCTTGACTGACCAAACGCACTACCAAGACCAAATCCAAGTAATACTACGAGTAAAGAGCAAACTCTCAAATAATTCTTCATTTTTTGGATATTCATCATATTTTTCACTATGTCGAATGAATCGAGTTAATCACCTGAATGGAAATACGCAGAACCATTAATAACCATTCTCCTTGTTTTATACAGCAATAATATCCCTGCACGAGTGCTCGAGGTGTTGTTAAATCTTACGAACATCCGCATTAAGTCACTGCGAAATATCATCGGCGCTGGGTTAATATGAAAAAGCCCGTTCGGAATTATAATTGATATGTACCACCCAAGCTGTGTAATGTGATTATAAACAAAAATACGGAGGTTCCCATTCGCAACAGGATTCGAAACGCAGAATTTGGCTTCCGATCTCATCCACTTTCCGGTAATTACTGAAAAGTTAAACTGCCAACAGGGCTTCACAGATTCGGTCAAAATATCAAAAATCGACAGTCGGTCTAAGATAATAGATAAGCGGTCGCGTGCGCACATAATTTCTGACTTTAGGTATTTTTCACCATATATCTATCCCTTGGGTTTAGGTATGATTTACCCACGCTGATCTTAGAGGAAACTAATATTTCAGCAGCAATCACCAAATTCCATAGAGAAATGTGATTGCTAAAAATTCAAAGCAGTAATCCGTTGATCTTACGATCAACCAGATTTAGGAGGTGTGAGGTGAATGAAGTAAGTAATATGATTTTATTTTTCGCAATTTGCGGCTTTACCGTGATGTTACTTGTCGCGGTGTAAGCACGAGGCGCGAGAATAGAAAATAGAGCTTCAAATGGATATTGTGGGAGAAAAGCCCCAACCGCAGGTCGCTAAAAATAGCGAGGGGTTTCTGAAGGGCAACGCTGAGTTAATTGCCCTTTCTCTCAGATTCTTTGATCTAACAATGATCATCGTCGGATCGATGCTTGCGCACCTGATCCGTTTTAATGATATAGAACTGGGCGCTCCTTACAAGGCAGCGCTGGTCATCGCGTTATTCGCTTCTGCAACTATATTTCCTGCTTTCGAAATCTATAAGCCCTGGCGGGGTGCTAGCGTTCTTACTGAGATTCGCACAATAGTCGTCGCCTGGCTGACAATTGCGATTGTCTTGCCGGTGATTGTTTACCTCACCAAAACCGGAGACGACTATTCGAGATTGTGGTTCGTATACTGGGTAGGTTCGACCAGCGGGATGTTTATTCTAAGCAGGATTGGCATCAGATACGTCTCAAGGTGGGCGCGCCAAAAAGGATTTAACACCAGAAATATCCTAATTGTAGGCGCCGGGGACTTCGGTCAACGTGTTAGCGAGAATCTCCAAAAAAATCAGTGGGTGGGAATAAACACAATTGGTTTCCTGGATGATTCCGATTCAAACCAGGACCGCGTTATCAATGGAGTCCCTGTACTCGGACGAACCTCCTTACTCCCGGAGTTAACCAGTTCAACCGACCCAGATCGACTAGATTCGCTATGTAAAACCCTCGATTGCAAATCTATCGACCAGGTATGGATCGCCCTGCCAATTTCGGAAGAAAAAAAAATCCGAGAGGTAAGCAATAGTCTGTTTGATAGCCCGGTGTCTGTTGTGTTTGTCCCAGATATTTTTGTTAATGGGATATTAAATCACTCGGTTGACAACTTCGCAGGAATGCCGGTAGTGAACCTGCGAAGCTCTCCAATGCTCGGTATTTCTTCCACGTTCAAACTAATTGAAGACATTGTTCTTTCCAGTCTCATATTGATTGCGACTTTTCTGCCGATGATGATTATCGCAATTCTGATAAAACTCGAAAGCAAAGGCCCGGTAATCTTCAAGCAGCGTCGTTACGGAATTGACGGAAAAGAAATTTTGGTCTGGAAATTTCGCACTATGAATGTCATGGAAGATTCAGATAAAGTCGTTCAGGCTAAACGTGGGGATTCTCGCGTTACACGTCTAGGTGCAATCCTCAGGCGAACCTCGTTGGACGAGCTCCCGCAGTTTTTCAATGTGCTGCAAGGCAGGATGTCAATTGTTGGTCCCCGGCCTCATGCTGTTGCCCATAACGAAAAGTACAGAAAGATAATCGACACCTACATGTGGAGATGCAAAGTCAAACCTGGAATCACCGGCTGGGCTCAGGTCAATGGCTGGAGAGGTGAGACGGATACGGTCGACAAAATGGAGAAACGAGTCGAGTACGACCTGGAATACCTGAAATCCTGGAGCGTCTGGTTTGATTTGAAAATCATTCTGAAAACGGTTGTGTGCGTTTTCAATAACAAGGGCACTTACTAAAAAGCCCAGCAGCTCCGGGGCGATCCACCTTCTAGAAAGTAGGTTTCATTGCGGCCACGCCCCGTTACAACGGCTACATTTCTCGGTGAAAAGAATAATTTTGATCGCCCTGTCGGGCAGTTCAATGATCTCTTCTATTTAAAACCCGATACGCTATTTTCCAGAGAAGCGGTGCGAAACATATCGTAACAACCAGCATTTCGATCAACAATTTTAACCAACCCGGTAGAGCCATTGGATCAATAAATATGTTCGAAAAGATAACTATGGTCGTCGATGCGATAACCCAGTAAGCTGTGTAGAACAGCTCTGGCTTTCTGTCCGTCAAGTTGATCGTACTGCCACCCCAAATACCCACGGCCATCTTGAAAACTTCTGAAATGGAGACGACAATAACGGCACCCAAAATACCGCCGAGATAGGCTCCGGGCCACAACAATATGCAAAAGGCGACGACTTTTGCGGCGTTCGTAGCTGCAGTCCAGTTTGCCTTTCCATTTGCCAGCAATGCCGACCCATAAACGCCTTCGATGATGGCAAACCATGCCCCCGCAGCCAAAATAGGAATATACAATCCCGCGTTTTGATAGCGTTCATCATAAGCAACTTCAACGAAAGCAGCGCCGCAACATACCAAACCGGCAGTAAGATACGCACCAATAGAGAACAGATGCGCTTTTGCCTGTTTAACTGCTGGACCCAAATCTGCCCCACTATCCAATACTCTTGAAAAAGACGGGAATGCCACGGCAAAGACAAGCCGCCCCATTAACAAGGGGCCAAGGAGCGCGACCCCGAATGCAATCGAATAAACCCCAACTTCACTCAATGGGAACAATCGTGAAAACGCCAGTTTGTCCAGTTGCATTGCTAAAAAAGTAATGCTGGTGCTGAATAGTATCCAGATCCCAAAGCGAATAATCTCCTTTCCAGCAGATGTATCCCAGTGAATTCTGTTGTTCTGTCCGGGAAGAATCAGATGTGACAAAGTCGCTGTCAGGATAGCGCTGGCAATTGCGCCGTAAACCAACGAGTATACAGATCCCGTTTTCCAGGCAAGAATTACGGAAACTGACATTCCTGTCACCTGTATCGCCAACTGAAGAATGGTAACTGCGGCCAGATTGAGATGACGGGAGGCAGTCAGAATTTTCGTTGACTGGAAGCCAGCAATGATGGTTGACAACGCAATCGCCTTCATCAATCCCTCCAGTTCCCAGGCAAACGGGTCATTCTGCGCATAAAACGCCGCCAGAGGGTGAGCGATCAGAAACAGGATACTTGCAAGAATCACACTCCGAATTATTTGAATCGTCCACGCGGTGTCAAGAAAATTGCGATCATCCCCTCTCTTATTCTGTACGATACTCGGGCCAAGCCCGATGTCAGAGAACATCGACAATCCTTGTGATATTGCCAACACAATTGCCATAAGAGCAAAGGCCTCCTCGAACAAAAGTGCTGCCAGAAGGATATTGCTTCCCAGTCTAAACAGCTGGGTAAGACCAAACCCCAAAACAGTCCAAATGGAGCCCGAAACCGCCAGTTGCTTAATGGACTTTTCTTGTGGCCTTCCCTGAGCATCGGTATTCTGATTAGTAGACATCGCTATACTACATATACGCAGCTATTCTGCGAACACAGCTTCCGGAGAGATTTCACAGCCTGGTATTACTCTGCGGATCTGGCTTCCAGGTAAGGGACAAGTGCTTCTGCAACAATCTTCCCGAGCAATTCAGCACCTTCGATGGAGTAGTGGATCCAGTCGAAGTAGTATCTGGAGTCCTTGGGCATAGTTTTCGCCGTGTCAATAAGAAACACCGCATTTTGTTTTGCCGTTTCTCTTAGAACATCATTGTATGCCTCGAGGATTTTCCACTTTGTCAAAGCGGGCACCTCTTTATGATAGTTCAGAGTGGATAACTCGATACCTGTTGTCGGGTCAATACCCTCTCCCATTAATCCGGGCTGTGTCATAAAAATTGGTTCCGCACCCATTTCTCGAGTGCTGTCGATAAGCTCTTGAATTCGCTTTCTATAGCCGCCCAGATAAGTTTTTTCATGATGTTTAATCGCTTTAGCGGTTTCGGATTCAGAGTAAGGAATCCGTTCCAGATCAACCCATGTCATGTCATAGTGGTAGTTCACTCCTATATCAAATGCACGCATACTTCGGTAGAACACCTGTACGGTAGACAATAATTCACTCGCTGCAATCACCTTTTCTTTTATACCAAGATATTTCGTTTGTACTCTTTTATCAAATTTATTCAAGTCATCTCGGCCAATTTCATTTATTCCAAGCAGGAACAAAATGTAATCTGGCCCCAGTGTTTTTACGTGTGAGTCGAGTAGTATCTTGTGTCCAAAAGTGGAATGACCGTCTATACCTGCATTATTTAACCAAACACCTGTATCAAATCGATTTATTAGTCGTTTAAATAGCTGGTCAGGCCAGGTTTGAGAGTCGTTTAACAGAATACATGCTGTCGTACTTCCGCCAACGGTAATTATGGTGGCTATTTCTTCGTGATCATCAAGTGGTTCTGGTCCCCGGAACCCGACACTGTTGTATCGAAAGCTGATTTCCGGATCAACTTTGCGGTTGTTTGGGCTCTTTAGATGAAATTCCTGGTTTATCGGCAGGTATATATCATTTGCTCTAAGCGGAACATAGACGGGGTTGTATACTCTCAGCGCCAGTTCCATCAGTACAATGGTGACAAAACCAATGATGACCAAAGATCGAATAAACCTCACTTAAGAGTCCTCCACTATGCATCCTCCTGCTCGAAACAGCTTCGCCGCTCCAGCAATAAGAAAGTTTTCTTGGGCGCCCCGATTCAGGTATTTCATCCACCTTTTATCTCGTTTTTCAAATTCGGCATTACTGCCGATTCCTGGGTCGTACCTTTAGCCGATCAAGCCCTTTTATTTAATGAGCAGCTTGATTGCATATACCAATACTGCAATAAGTGAAGCTACCCAATTAATCTTCTTGCAATTTTACAGTATCACCCTTATTGCTGGAATAAACCACATGATTCAGTATAATTTATTTCAAAAAACCAACACGCTATCAATGTTCGCAACCCAGCTGCCCGAGATGCTATGACCAGAATTCATGTTGTACTCGTCGAATGGATGGGATATCCCATTTTTCGCAAAAAGAAGTTAGGGGAAAACACAGTAAAATGTGGAATTGGAAGGCTACTGCAAAACATTCAAAAATATCCCGCAGGTGTAGAGTTCGAGTGTACCGTCATTGTCAATAGAGACCCTGATCGTCACGTCTCCCCATTTCTCGGTCAAATTCTTCGGGTTCCCTTTGTGCGCAGGCTTTTGGAACGAAGCGTAGCAACCAACTCAGAAGAAAAATACCAGGAAATCGCGAACCGATATGACTACATAGATCGGGTAATTTTCAGAGACAACATAGGTCAGGACATCGGCGCATACAACGAAGCACATCAACTTCTGCTCCAAAGCAAGTTCGATGGTGATGTTGTCTTTATCAATTCATCGGTATGCGGCCCCAGTCATAGCGACTGGTTGAAAAAATATCAGGAACTTTTCTATCGTAATTCCAGAACAGGAATATGCGGTATTAGTATGAACGCGTTATACGAGAAGTTTGATCCGCATGTTCAGTCGTTTTTTCTTTACACAAATATGAATGTATTACGCGAAGTGTTCCCTACGCAGCTGGTAGACAAATCCGCACTTGAAAATAAACGTTCGCTCATATTTGAGGGGGAAGCTGGCATCAGCCGAAAGGTTCTTGAGGCTGGATACGGTATTTGTTGCACAGCCTTCCCGGATTTCTTCTTCCTGAAAGGAGACGAATGGGCGATAACCCGAAGCGATATTCGGTTTCTTAAAGCCTACCGGCAATTTGCAAACGCGATTTAGTGTTCGCAGAAACCAGATGGGATACCGCTACAGAAGTCTCAGGGCCGTTAGTGAAGAGGTACTGCGCATCAGCCACAGCGGGATTGCCATACAGCTTCTTGCTCATCGTTTAACAGCCGTGTTGCCTTGGTTTTCCCTTGCAAAAGACAGCGCCATTGATATTTACGAAGAAACCGCCTGAATTCGGAGTCACCATATCTCGGAACACCGGCAAGCATGCTTCGAAGATACCCCAGCAGCATTGCCGCGCCACCAACAATCCAGGGCGGATGGAACATTCTATACACCGAACTAACAAATATGTACAGAAAAGAAGTTCCCATGAAGTATTGTCCAAACCCGTGTCGCATTCTTCCGGTCAGTATTCCTTTGTAGCTGGATCCCATAGGGCGAAGATGGATAAATCGAATCTTATCTTCATCATAGCTGGCAGCCTTCCATCCCAACATTCTACAGCGGTGTCCGTCTATTCCGTCCCACATAACCTCCTTTACGAATCCGCCAATTTCTTCAAAACAAACTCGGCGGTACATTTTGGTCATGCCAACGGAGTTTTCATCACCACATTTCTCGCTAACAAGTTTGTCACCAATACGCATATAGGGCTTCCCCGAACAAGTACCAAGTCTGGGGTCGTCTGACATCTTGTCGATCAGAGTCTCAAAGTATTTCTCCGGCAGCTCAAGATCCAGATCAAGTTTGCATATATACGAAAATTCCGAGGGATCTATTTGATCGTATCCTGCATAGAATGCTTCTATAACCCCCGGCCCGACTTGCCTTCGGCCTCTGTCTTTCAGGGTTACTACTCTAATGAAGTCGAATCTTTCAGACCATTCACGAAGTATTTTCGGTGTGGAATCCCGAGACCCATCGTCAACGATCACCCAAAGCGACGGCAATTGAGTTTGAGCGGTCACCGATTCCAGCGTTTTTATCATGAATTCTTCCTCGTCTCTGCATGGACTGATGAGGCAATAACTTCGAGAATGATTCAAACGACACCTTTCATATAGTTGTATAATAATAA
>JAHQWE010000037.1 GCA_019633985.1 Acidiferrobacterales bacterium
AAATCGATCGCTGCACCGCCAAACTTCTCCGACAGGACCTTCGTCATCGCCGCAGTTAACGTCGTCTTTCCGTGGTCTACGTGACCAATCGTGCCTACGTTTACGTGCGGTTTCGTTCTCTCAAATTTCTCTTTCGACATTTTCGAACTCTCTTCAATCGATAATTAATCTGTTAATGCTATTTGCCGTATCGTATATACAACTCAAACGTTTCTGATTGAATCAAGAACGTTGGACGGTACTGGCGCGTATTTTTTAAATTCCATGGTGTAGGTGGCTCTGCCTTGTGTGGCTGATCGCAATGAAGTCGAGTAGCCAAACATGGCAGACAGTGGCACTTCTGCCTTGATTACTTTGCCACCGGGTGAATCTTCCATTTCATGAATCATGCCTCGGCGCGAGCTGATGTCTCCATTGACATTCCCCATGTACTCCTCAGGAGATACTACTTCAACGGCCATCAGAGGCTCCAGCAGGGCGGGAGAAGCCTGTCGACAACCTTCGCGGAAAGCCTGAATCCCGGCTGCCTTGAACGCATGTTCGGAAGAATCAACCTCATGATAAGAGCCATCAAACAAGGTGGCCTTAACATCAATCACTGGATAGCCTGCAAGCACACCTGCCTGCATCGCCTCCTGAATGCCCTTATCTACAGATGGAATGTATTCCCTTGGAACCACTCCACCTTTAATTTCATCAATAAATTCGTACCCCGCACCCATCGACTGCGGCTCCAGTCGGATACGCACATGACCGTACTGACCACGACCGCCTGTTTGCTTGGCATACTTGCACTCCTGTTCAATCGCTTTCGTGATGGTTTCACGATATGCCACTTGCGGTTTGCCAATATTGGCATCAACGCTGAACTCACGCTTGAGTCGATCAATAATTATCTCGAGATGAAGCTCGCCCATACCACTAATGATGGTTTGACCAGACTCAAGATCGGTATCTACTCTGAACGAAGGATCTTCCTGGGCCAATTTACCCAGCGCGACCGCTAACTTATCTTGATCAACAGTTGTCTTGGGCTCAACCGCCTGTGAAATAACTGGCTCTGGAAACTCCATTCTCTCAAGAATGACCACCGAATCCGGGGTGCACAAAGTATCGCCAGTGGTGACTGTTTTTAGGCCAACAGCGGCTGCGATCTCTCCTGCACGCACTTCTTTCAGATCCTCTCGGTCGTTGGCATGCATTTGGAGCAATCGACCGATTCGTTCTTTTTTACCCTTCACCGAGTTGTAGACCATGTCGCCGGTTTTCAGCACACCGGAATACACGCGGAAGAACACTAACTGACCGAGAAAAGGGTCTGTCATGATCTTAAAACCCAATGCAGAAAACGGTTCTTTATCATCCGATTGTCGAACGATCTCTTCATCATCTTCTAAAGACGCCACACCGGTAATCGCCGGAACATCTAACGGGCTGGGAAGATATTCCACGACCGCATCCAGCATGCTCTGCACACCTTTATTCTTGAATGCACTGCCGCAGAACACCGGAATCAGCTCGTTTTTAAGTGTGCGCTGGCGAATTCCTTGACGAATTTCCACTTCGGAGAGTGTGCCTTCATCAAAGTATTTCTCCATCAATGCTTCATCCGCTTCCGCGGCCGCTTCAATCAGCTGGTCGCGATATGTTTGGGCGTCTTGTTCAAGCTCGGCGGGAATCGATTTCATTTCGAAACTGACCCCCATATTGTCCTCTTCCCAGTAAATCGCCTTCATCCGAATCAGGTCAACGACGCCTTTAAACTGATCTTCCGCACCAATCGGCAGTTGCAAAGCGACTGGATTCGCGCCAAGGCGGCTTTCAATTTGCTCCACGACACGATGGTAATCGGCGCCGATTCGATCCATTTTGTTAACAAATGCGATTCGTGGCACTTGATACTTGTCAGCTTGACGCCAGACGGTTTCAGACTGCGGCTCAACCCCGCCAACAGCGCAAAATACGGCTACTGAACCATCTAATACTCGCAGAGAACGCTCGACCTCTATTGTGAAATCAACGTGTCCGGGAGTATCAATAATATTAATGCGGTGCTCATCATGCTGTTTCTCCATACCGCTCCAAAAGCAGGTGGTTGCAGCCGAAGTAATCGTAATACCGCGTTCCTGCTCCTGCTCCATCCAATCCATTGTGGCATTGCCGTCATGGACCTCACCCACCTTGTGGGACAAACCTGTGTAGAACAATACGCGCTCAGTGGTCGTCGTCTTACCCGCATCAATATGGGCCATGATGCCGATATTGCGGTAACGATCGATTGGAGTCTTGCGAGCCACTGTTCTACTTAATAAGTAATTGCTGTTATCAGAAACGATAGTGCGAGAATGCTTTGTTCGCTTCCGCCATCTTGTGCGTGTCTTCCCGCTTCTTCACTGCGGTACCACGCTCTTCGGACGCATCCATAAATTCTCCAGCCAAGCGTGCAGTCATCGACTTTTCGTTGCGTTTTCGAGCTGCATCAACCAACCATCGCATCGCGAGCGCCAATTGGCGGGTAGGTCGAACTTCAACAGGAACCTGATAGGTCGCGCCACCCACTCGGCGGCTTTTTACCTCAACACCCGGGCTCACATTCTCGAGTGCAGAATTGAACACCTCTATCGGATCTTCTTTTCCACGCTCTTTAATTAGATCGAATGCACCATACATGATCTTTTCAGCAATCGATTTTTTGCCGTCAAGCATCATAATGTTGATGAATTTTGCGACTGTTTGATCCTTGTATTTCGGATCTGGCAGTATTTCTCGTTTCGGTACTTCTCTGCGTCTTGGCATTTGGCAGCTCTCGAGCTCTTGGCTCTTTAGTTAGTCAACACATAAAAATTCCGCCCTTGTCACATAGGTTATTTCGCGACAAAAGCTGAACGGGTATTCTCGATTCAATCCTGGCCCGTCCGCTAAGAACGCACCCGATTCAATCTTGGTATCCGACAACGAATTGGTTATCACAATTCGCCAGGCCTCTCTGAATATAAGCAGCGGTTTCGCCACCAACTCCCTTAGAGAGACGCATACGTCAGGAGTTTATACTTCGATCATCAATGGCTTTTAATTAAAACAAGCATTCCGATGATCTGGAGCTATTGCCCCGATTATTACAATCCCAGGGATTGCAGTTACTTGGCGGACGTCAAATAACGCCCACGAAAAATCTCAACTTAAGACTTGGGACGCTTCGCTCCATACTTGGAACGCCCTTGACGTCGATCTGAAACACCAGAGGTATCCAGCGCGCCACGAACAGTGTGATATCTCACACCAGGCAAGTCTTTAACACGACCACCTCGCAACAGCACCACCGAGTGCTCCTGAAGGTTGTGTCCTTCACCACCAATATATGTGGTGACTTCGAAACCATTAGTTAAACGCACACGGGCAACTTTTCTAAGAGCCGAGTTCGGCTTTTTAGGTGTTGTCGTGTAAACCCTGGTGCACACCCCGCGTTTTTGTGGACACGCCTGAAGAGCAGGAACATTTGATTTCTTAATCTGCTTCTTTCGAGGTTTTCTGACCAGCTGGTTTACTGTAGGCATTCGCTCAACTAACTCTAATTAATAACAATGTTTTGGACCCGCGTAAGGCGAGCCCTGAAAATCTGATAAATAAATGCATCTCAAAGACGATAAACGCATTTTTAAATCGACCCGTCAGGCCGATATCGAGAAGCATTCAAAACCGCGAATTTATTAGGATTGGCGGCTGTCATCGCTACTCAAGGGGGCGCGATTTTATTCGCCGTCAATGCCCCTGTCAAGCAAGAAAATTCGGGGTTCCCGCTGACTCATGGCCAGCGGGAAATTTCCACGATTATTCTGCTCCTATGCTTCCGTAATCTCGAGCTCTGCGGAGTCTTCTTCAGCACTTTCAACCGCACCTAAAAGCTCTTCAAGCTCTTGATTCTTTTGAAGACTTTCGATGCGATTACGCTTTCTGTCCTCGTGAAATGCCAGCCCGGTGCCTGCAGGAATCAAGCGGCCCACTATGACATTCTCTTTTAAACCGCGCAGCGTATCGACCTTACCGTTGACTGATGCATTGGTCAGCACACGAGTGGTCTCCTGGAAGGAAGCTGCCGAAATGAAAGATTCTGTAGTCAAAGACGCTTTGGTGATACCCAAGAGCTCCGGTTCAAACGTCGCTGGTTCTTTTCCTTCGGCAACCAGTTGATCGTTGTAATCCAAAAGCATGGATTTTTCGACCTGTTCGCCAGGCAAATAGGTACTTTCACCAATATTCTTCACGCGAACCTTGCGCAGCATCTGGCGAACAATCACTTCAATATGCTTGTCGTTGATTTTTACGCCTTGTAGTTGATAAACATCCTGCACCTCATTAACGATATAGTCAGCCAGGCTGATCACACCGCGATATTCAAGGATATCGCTAGCTAAGGGAGGACCATCTACAACCACTTCGCCACGCTCAACGGATTCACCCTCAAACACATTGATACGTCGTGTTTTCGGAATCAAGGTATCAAAGGACTCTCCGTCTTTTGTGGTAATCACCAATCGGTGTTTGCTTTTGGTCTCCTTGCCAAAAGAAACCACACCGGTTGCTTCCGCCAGGATCGCAGGCTCTTTGGGCTTACGCGCTTCAAATAGCTCAGCAACCCGAGGTAGACCACCAGTAATATCACGGGTTTTGGAGGATTCCTGAGGAATTCTCGCTAATACGTCTCCATTGTGAACTTCCTGACCATCTTCGAGCATCACGATGGAATCAGGAGGTAATTGATAACGCGCATCCACATCCGTACCAGGAATCTTGACCGCTTTACCATCTTTGTCGACCAAGCTAATGGTCGGTTTGATGTCATGGGCACTACCGCGTCGACGCTGTGGATCAAGAATCACGTAGGTCGTTCTGCCAGTTATGTCATCGGTTTGAACATTTACAGTCACACCCTCTAATAGATCGGTAAAAACAACCTTACCGCCTACCTCGGTGATTATTGGATGGGTATGTGGATCCCAGGTCGCAACGATAGAACCGACATCGACACTAGAACCTTCGTTCACCGACAGCACGGCACCATATGGCAACTTGTGACGTTCACGGTCCCGACCATGCTCATCCTGCACCACCAACTCGCTAGAGCGGGTAACTACCACATTGTTGCCTTCGCTGTTTTGCACCAGCTTAACGCCACGCAATGAGATCGTGCCTTCATTTTTCAGCTCAATCTGACTGACAACGGAAGAACCAGATGCGGCACCACCAATGTGGAAAGTCCGCATTGTCAATTGTGTACCAGGCTCACCAATAGACTGCGCCGCGATAACACCGATCGCCTCACCGATATTGATCTGGTGTCCACGTCCAAGGTCACGCCCATAGCACTTGGAGCAGACGCCGTAACGCGTCTCACAAGTAACCGCAGAACGCACAGTGATTTCATGCAGGTTGGCCTGATCCACCAGTTTGACCAAATTCTCATCAAGCATCTGATCTTTGGTAACAACAACCTCACCCGTCGCAGGATCGATAATATCTTGTGTGCTGAAACGACCAAGAATTCGATCGCTCAAAGGAACCACAACCTCGCCGCCCTGCACCTGGGCCTCACGTTTTAGCCCGTTTTCAGTGCCACAGTCCGCCTCGGTGACCACCAAATCCTGACAAACATCTACAAGGCGTCTGGTGAGATACCCTGAGTTTGCCGTTTTCAGTGCTGTATCGGCCAGCCCCTTTCGGGCACCGTGAGTAGAAATAAAGTACTGTAGTACGTTCAAACCTTCGCGGAAGTTCGCGGTTATCGGCGTTTCAATAATCGAGCCGTCCGGCTTTGCCATCAAGCCTCGCATTCCCGCTAGCTGCCTGATCTGCGCATGGGACCCTCGCGCTCCGGAGTCAGCCATCATGTAAATCGAATTAAACGACTCTTGATCTACAACTGTGCCATCTTTACTCGTTGCTTTTTCTGAACCGAGCTCAGACATCATGGCGTCAGCAACCTGCTCACTGGTTCGTGTCCAGATATCGATAACCTTGTTATATCGCTCGCCGTCGGTCAACAAACCATTAGTGTATTGACTCTGGATCTCAACAACCTCTTTTTGCGCAACTTCAAGCATGGAATCCTTGTTTCCAGGAATCACCATATCGTCTACGCCAATAGAAATACCAGCCAGCGCCGCCATGCGGAAACCGGTGTACATCAATTGGTCGGCAAAAATAACCGAAGCCTTAAGGCCCGCAATTCGGTAGCAAACGTTGATCAACTCAGAAATCGTCTTCTTTTTCATTGGACGATCAATCAGGTCAAACGATAATTTCTTCGGCAGAATCTCTGACAGCAGTGCGCGACCAACGGTGGTATCGAGAACGACCTGGTTACCGGTTTGCTCGCCGTTTTCATCCGTCTCTGGAACACGAACTTTGATTCGTGCATGCAAATGCGCCTGGCCGGTTTCATTGGCTCTTCTCAGTTCATTGATATCCGAGAAAAATTGACCGGTGCCTACCGCATCCACGCTTTCACGCGTCATGTAATACAGACCCAAAACAATATCCTGGGATGGCACGATAATCGGCTCACCGTTTGCCGGTGATAGAACATTGTTGGTAGACATCATCAGCGAGCGTGCTTCCAGCTGCGCCTCGATGGAAAGCGGTACGTGCACCGCCATCTGGTCTCCGTCGAAGTCAGCGTTATACGGAGTACATACCAATGGGTGAAGCTGAATCGCCTTCCCTTCTATCAACACGGGCTCAAACGCCTGGATACCTAGTCGGTGCAGTGTCGGTGCGCGGTTAAGCATCACAGGATGCTCGCGAATAACCTCTTCAAGAATATCCCAAACCTCAGGGCTTTCCATTTCCACCATCTTCTTCGCCTGCTTGATGGTTGTGGCTAGACCACGAAGCTCAAGTTTGCTGAAAATGAATGGTTTAAATAACTCAAGCGCCATCTTCTTAGGTAGACCACATTGATGTAGCTTGAGTGTGGGACCAACCACGATCACCGAACGACCGGAGTAATCAACGCGCTTTCCTAACAAGTTTTGGCGGAATCGACCCTGCTTACCCTTGATCATGTCTGAAATAGACTTCAGCTGGCGCTTATTCGCCCCAGTGATTGCCTTACCTCTTCGACCGTTATCGATCAATGCATCAACCGCTTCCTGAAGCATTCGCTTTTCATTGCGCACGATCAAGTCTGGCGCATTCAAATCCAGCAATCGCTTCAAACGATTGTTGCGGTTGATTACGCGACGATACAGATCGTTTAAGTCAGATGTCGCAAATCTTCCACCTTCCAGTGGTACCAGTGGGCGAAGGTCGGGTGGCAGTACCGGCAGTACGTCCATGATCATCCATTCAGGTTTGTTACCCGATTTGATAAATGCCTCAATGACTTTCAGTCGGCTTGTGAGCTTCTTGATCTTGGTTTCGGACTTGGTTGCCGCCAGCTCTTCACGCAGCAATCCTTCTTCCACCTCGAGATCAATATCCATCAATAGAGAACGAATTGCCTCCGCACCCATACGCGCTTCAAAACCGTCTCCATACTTCTCGATTGCATCGAGGTAGGTTTCTTCTGTGAGCAGTGAACCGCGCTCAAAATCGGTTACACCAGCATCGATAATGACATAGGCTTCAAAGTAGAGCACGCGCTCCATTTCACGCACAGTCATATCGAGCAGCAGGCCCAGTCGGGATGGCAAAGATTTCAAAAACCAGATGTGTGCGCAAGGCGCCGCCAGATCAATATGCCCCATACGCTCACGACGCACCTTGGAAAGCGTAACTTCAACGCCACACTTTTCACAGATCACACCGCGATGCTTCAGTCTCTTGTACTTTCCGCACAGGCACTCATAGTCACTCACCGGACCAAACAACTTGGCACAGAACAAACCGTCGCGTTCGGGGCGGAAAGTCCGATAGTTAATGGTTTCTGGCTTTTTTACTTCGCCATAAGACCAGGAACGAATTTTCTCCGGCGAAGCAATACTGACACGAATCGCGTCAAAGTCCTCAACCGTATCGTTTTGTTTAAACAGATTAAAAATGTCTCTCATTTTGTGCTGCCTCTATATAGTTCGGTTGATGATTATTTGTTGTCCAGCTGAAGCTCAATATTGAGCCCCAGTGCGCGAATTTCCTTGACCAGTACGTTGAAGGATTCAGGCATGCCTGCATCCATTCCATGGTCACCTCTAACAATGTTCTCGTAGATTTTTGATCGACCAACGACGTCGTCCGATTTCACTGTCAGCATTTCCTGAAGCGTGTAAGAAGCGCCATAGGCCTCCAGCGCCCAAACCTCCATCTCTCCGAATCGCTGGCCACCAAATTGCGCCTTACCGCCCAAGGGCTGCTGCGTAATCAAGCTATATGGACCAGTTGAACGCGCATGCATCTTGTCGTCCACCAGGTGATTCAGTTTCAGGATATACATGTAGCCACAAGTAACTGGGCGGTCAAACGCCTCGCCAGTGCGACCGTCATACAAAGTCGTTTGTCCGCTCTCTGGCAATCCGGCGAGCTTCAACATACCTTTAATTTCAGACTCTTGCGCTCCATCAAATACGGGAGTCGCCATGGGAACCCCGGATCGCAAATTCTTCGATAGCTCCACAATCTCCGCATCGTCAAATGAGTCCAGATCTTCCTGCTTACCGCTGGTGTTGTAGACCTTGCCAAGATATTTACGCAGTTGTTCTGGTTTTTTGGCCTTACGCAACATGTCGTCGATTTGATGGCCAATATTTTTCGCAGCCCATCCAAGATGGGTTTCGAGCACCTGTCCGACATTCATTCGAGAAGGGACACCCAAAGGATTGAGACAGATGTCGACCGATGTTCCATCTTCCATATACGGCATATCTTCTACCGGAACAATTTTAGAGATAACACCTTTATTTCCGTGTCGGCCAGCCATCTTGTCACCTGGTTGCAGTCGTCGCTTAACCGCAACAAAAACCTTAACGATTTTCAGTACACCAGGCGCTAGGTCGTCACCCATCTGAATCTTCTCGCGTTTTTCTTCAAAACGTCGATCGAATTCTCTGCGCTGCGCTTCGAGCTGATCACGAATGCGCTCAAGCTGTTCGTTGGCATCTTCATTGCGCAGGCGAATTTCAAACCACTGCTTACGACTTAGCCCTTCCAGATAATCTGCGGTGATTTTCTCGCCTGCTTTCAGGCCGTTCGGACCGCCCTCAGCGACCGTATTGTGCAAGAGCTTTTCGATACGATCGAAGGAATCATCTTCCACAATGCGCATTTGGTCATCCAGGTTCTTTCGAACCATCGCCAACTCATAATCATCATTGGCGGTTGCCCGTGCGTCTTTCTTCAGGCCTTCACGAGTAAATACCTGCACGTCGATCACGGTGCCTTTCATACCGGATGGCATTCGCAAAGAGGTGTCTTTGACATCCGACGCTTTCTCACCAAAAATCGCTCTTAGCAGCTTTTCCTCAGGAGTAAGCTGGGTTTCACCTTTTGGCGTAATCTTACCCACCAGCACATCACCGGGTTGCGCTTCAGCGCCAATATAGACAATTCCCGATTCGTCCAGCTTGGACAACGCGCCTTCGCCGACATTGGGAATATCACGACTGATCTCCTCAGAGCCAAGCTTGGTATCCCGCGCAACGCAAGATAGCTCTTGGATATGAATAGAGGTATACACCTCCTCCTTGACTAATCGCTCTGAAATCAGAATAGAATCTTCGAAGTTGTAGCCGTTCCAGGGCATAAACGCCATCAGGACATTTCGTCCAAGCGCCAACTCACCCATGTCAGTGGACGGGCCATCTGCCAGGACATCTCCCCTTGACACAACGTTATTGAACTTGACCAGCGGGCGCTGATTGATGGTGGTATTTTGATTCGACCGTTGGTATTTCGTTAGGTTGTAAATATCAACACCCGGCTCACCCTCGATGGCTTCGTCGTCATTCGCCCGAACTACGATTCGAGATGCGTCAACAAAATCAACAATACCACCACGCTTGGCAACCACCGTAACACCAGAATCTACCGCAACAGTGCGCTCCATACCGGTTCCGACCAGTGGTTTCTCACTGCGCAATACAGGCACCGCCTGACGTTGCATATTTGAACCCATCAGCGCTCGGTTAGCATCATCGTGCTCGAGGAACGGCACCAACGATGCAGCGACCGAAACAATTTGTTGCGGTGCTACGTCGATGTAATCGATTTGATCCGGAGTTGACAGTGAAAATTCGTTTTTGTGTCGGCACGAGACCAACTCGTCAGTGAATTTTCCTTGTGCATCCAGTACCGAGTTTGCTTGCGCGATAACGTATTTGTGTTCCTCGATCGCTGAGAGATACTCCACCTCATCGGTAGTCATACCATCCCGTACTTTGCGATATGGCGTCTCAAGGAAGCCGTATTCATTGGTACGCGCGAAAACTGCCAGCGAATTGATCAAGCCAATGTTTGGTCCTTCCGGGGTCTCAATCGGGCACACTCGTCCGTAGTGGGTCGGGTGCACATCGCGCACTTCAAAACCCGCTCGCTCTCGAGTCAATCCACCAGGGCCCAATGCAGATACGCGACGCTTGTGTGTGACCTCAGAAAGCGGATTAGTCTGGTCCATAAACTGCGACAGCTGACTGGAACCAAAAAACTCTCGTACCACAGCGGCGACTGGCTTAGCGTTGATCAAATCCTGCGGTGTCAGGTTTTCACTTTCGACCAGATTCAAACGTTCTTTTACAGCGCGCTCCACCCGCACCAAACCAATTCGGAACTGGTTTTCCACCAGCTCGCCCACGGAGCGAACACGGCGGTTGCCCAGATTATCGATATCGTCGATCTCACCTTTACCGTTCTTCAGCGAGACAATCTTCTTCATTACATCAATGATGTCCTGCTTGCTCAGGGTTCCCGGACCTTCATCGCTCTCGCGACCCAATCGACGATTGAACTTCATTCGGCCAACAGCGGACAAGTCGTATCGTTCGTGATTGAAGAACAGGTTTGTGAACAATGCAGCAGAAGCTTCTTTTGTTGGTGGCTCACCAGGTCGCATCATCCGATAAATTTCGATTTGTGCCTCTTCCTCTGAACGTGAGGAATCAATCCGCATAGTTTCAGAGATAAACGGACCGCAATCGATATCGTTGGTATAAATTGTTTCTAGAGCAGTGACCTCGTTCTCACGAAGCGATTCCATCAATTCTGCAGTGATTTCATCGTTCGCTTCAGCGATCATTTCACCAGTTTCCGTGTTGATCACATTCTTCGCCAGTGTTCGACCGATAATGTATTCGTCTGGCACTTCAAATTCTGTCATCCCCGCTTTCTCAAGCTCACGAGTATGTCGTGCGGTAATGCGCTTTTCTGCTTCAACAAGCACTTTGCCTTTTGCGCCTCGAAGATCAAACTCTAGCTGCTGTCCGCGCAAACGCTCCGGGACCAGCTCCATTTTGCAGCTTTCTTCACCGATAGAGATCGCATCGTTTTCAAAGAACATCGCGAGTATTTCTTCGGTGTCGTATCCCAACGCACGCAGAATAATCGAAGCAGGTAATTTACGTCGACGGTCGATTCGGATGTAGAGCAAATCCTTCGGATCGAACTCCATATCGAGCCAGGACCCGCGGTAAGGAATGACCCGCGCGGAAAAAAGCAGCTTGCGCGACGCATGGGTTTTTCCGCCATCGTGATCAAAGATAACGCCTGGAGACCGGTGCAATTGAGAGACAATGACTCGTTCGGTCCCGTTGATTACAAATGTACCGTTGTCAGTCATCAACGGCATATCGCCTAGGAACACTTCCTGTTCGATGACATCTTTGGGTTTCTTGCCACTTCCACTTTTGTTAAAGATGACCAGTCGCAGCACAACACGCAGCGGACAAGAAAAAACAAGGCCTCGCTGCATACACTCGTTAACGTCAAAACGTGGCTTTTCCAGACGATAGCTGACAAAGTCCAGAATGACGCTGCCGTTATAGCTTTCAATAGGGAAAACCGACTTGAACGCCGCTTGAATACCCTGGTCAATACGGTGCTCCGGCTGCACGTCAGCCTGCAGGTATTTGTAGTAAGACTCTTTCTGGGTAGTAAGAAGATAGGGAACCTCGTAGCTGTCAGTACGTTTACTGAAATTTTTACGAATTCGCTTCTTTTCGGTGAATGAATAGCCCATGTGTTGTCTCCTCGTCAGATCAACCAATTCCAAACCAACACCACTGCCAGGTGATGCCAGAAAAATAAAAACCGCATTTCAGATAGGTTCTCAATCCCTTCGACTAAGGGCGAGAAGCGCGATTGAAATACTGCTTGCTCTACTTTTGTAGCGCGTTACCAGTTTTCGAAAAATGCAAAAACTATTAGACGCAGCAATGCAGGATGACGGATTTCCGCCATCCTGCATCGTGATACCCGGCAAGCCGGGTCTGAACCTTGAAAACAAAAATTACTTGAGTTCCGCGGTACCGCCGGCCTCTTCAAGCTGCTTTTTGAAATCTTCGGCTTCTGCCTTAGCCACACCTTCTTTAACAGGTGCAGGTGCGCCTTCCACCAGATCCTTCGCCTCTTTGAGACCCAGACCAGTGATTCCACGAACAGCCTTGATGACACCGACTTTCTTGTCACCGAAACCGGTCAAGATGACATCAAACTCATCCTTCTCTTCTGCCGCACCACCAGCGTCACCGCCAGCAGCAGGGCCAGCTGCTACAGCTACTGCTGCAGAGGCAGATACACCAAACTTCTCTTCCATATCCTTGATCAAATCGGACAGGTCAAGAACAGACATCTCGGCGATTGCGTCGAGAATTTCTTCTTTACTTAAAGCCATGGATTAACTCCTGATTTTTAGAACACTAAATTAAATTTTTGAACTTTCAGTTTTTCAACCAAATTCCCGTTACGCAGCTTCTTTACTCTCTGCAACAGCAGCGAGCGTGCGCACGAACTTGCCAGGCACCTCATTGAGTGTCGACACAAACTTCTGTGCAGGCGCCATCATGGTACCCATCAGTTTGGCCAACAGCTCATCTCGACCCGGTAGTTTGGAAAGACTTTCGATCATCGCTTGATCCATCAGATCGCCGTTCATAGCGCCTGCTGTAATCTTCAGATTCTCATTGTCTTTGGCAAACTTGGACATCACCTTGGCAACGGCGACTGGGTCGTCCGAAGCCGAGAAGATAACCGGACCGACAAAGTGTTCTTTCAAACACTCAAAGTCAGAGCCTTCAATGACGATTTTCGCTAGATTGTTCTTAACAACCTTGATCCAAACGTCGGCATTTCGCGCTTCAGTGCGCAGGGCAGTTAGTTGAGCCACCGTCAATCCACGATACTCGGCAAGAACACCAGCCTGGGCCGAAGCAATCGCCTCGGTAACCTCACTGATTACTGCCTTTTTCTGATCGATACTTAAGCTCATTTAAGCAACTCCCATTAAAAATGGTGTCCTACGTTCAGGAGAATTCCTGACTTCGGGCCACCGTCTACGCTGGCTTCTCACCTGTTCAGCCAATCTGATCAGGCATCTATTAAGTGTCTCTCGACTCGCCAACGGTCTTTGACGATTCATACAGTTCTTTCTCAGGCCACACGTTCATGTAAAAACATTTGCCTGTTAAAAAACCAGATGAACCCCAAAACATTTCAGCAGCCATTTAATGGCTACCACTCAAAGTCGCTCCTCTCAAAAGAGGAGCTGCTTTACTATCTGATCGCGTCGATACTTGATCGATCAACCCGTACGCCAGGCCCCATCGTGCTTGACAACGCAACTCGACGGATAAACTGGCCTTTAGCCGATGCAGGTTTCGCCTTGTTTAAAGCGGTTACAACAGCATTAAGATTCTCCTGAAGGTCTTCAGGAGAAAAGGAAGCCTTTCCAATAGGGCAGTGAATAATTCCTGCTTTATCAATTCGGAATTGAACCTGGCCTGACTTCGCATCGCTAACTGCTTTGGCGACGTCTGTTGTGACCGTGCCCACTTTGGGATTAGGCATAATTCCTCTTGGGCCAAGAATCTGACCTAGCTGACCCACTACACGCATGGTCGCGGGGGTCGCAATACAAAGCTCAAAGTCGATTTCTCCCGCTTTAACTTTGTCCGCAAGGTCCTGCAAACCAACAATATCTGCACCTGCCGCAGTGGCTGCTTCCGCATCGTCACCTTCAGCAAACACAGCGACTCTGACTGATTTACCGGTCCCTTTTGGCAGTACAGTCGCGCCGCGGACGTTTTGATCTGACTTGCGCGCATTCACGCCAAGATTAATCGCAGCATCCACTGTTTCATCAAACTTGGTGGAGGTGAGCTCCTTTACCAGATTAATCGCATCCTCCAATGGGTACAGCTTCTCGCGATCAACTTTTTCGCTGATCGCTCGCATTCTCTTACTTGCTTTAGCCATGTGAATTAACCCTCTGTCTCGATGCCCATACTGCGCGCAGTACCAGCAATAATCTTTACCGCCGCATCCATGTTGTATGAACTCAGATCCGGTTCTTTTGCTTTGGCAATTTCTTCTAATTGCGCTCGGCTCAATGAGCCAACTTTGTCGCGATTAGGAACTCCACTACCCTTTTCAACACCCGCTGCCTTCTTAATCAGAATCGCTGCAGGCGGTGTCTTTTTAACGTAGGTGAAACTCTTGTCGGCATACACTGTAATTACAACAGGAACCGGCAAGCCTTTTTCCATATCCTGGGTCTCTGCGTTGAATGCTTTACAGAACTCCATGATGTTGACACCATGCTGACCGAGAGCCGGTCCTACAGGTGGGCTAGGTTTTGCATCACCAGCTGGCACTTGCAGCTTGATGTATGCGTCAATTTTCTTTGCCATTTTTCAATACTCTTTGAATTGTGGGTGCAAACGCTTTTCCTCTGACCTGTCACAGGCCCGGATCAGCTCCCCTGTTAAATCTGCTGATGAGTCGGGGTATTAGCCCTTTTCCACCTGCGTAAAATCGAGCTCAACTGGAGTTGATCGCCCAAAAATCGTGACTGAGACGCGTAATTTAGATTTTTCAAAATTCGCATCTTCGACAGTGCCATTAAAATCAGCAAAAGGACCGTCAATAATTCGCACCAACTCTCCAGGTGCAAAGGTAAATTTCATCTTCGGTGCATCTGCACTATCTGAAACCTGTTGAATAATCTCGCGTGCCTCTCGATCTGAAATAGGCATTGGTCGATTCTCGGTTCCGCCGATGAAACCAGCGACCCGCGGTACGTTTTTCACCAAATGCCAGGTGTCGTCGGTCATCGCCATGTTGACAAGAACATAACCTGGAAAAAATTTTCTTTCACTGGTTCGCTTTTGACCAGCTTTCATTTCAACAACTTCTTCAGTGGGCACTAAAATATCGCCGAAGAAATCTTGCATTTCCGCACGTTCAATATGCTCCTGGATAGAGAGCTTGACCTTTTTTTCATAACCGGAAAAAGCCTGAACAACATACCAGCGCTTTTTAATTTCATCCGCTTCAGGTTTTGGCTGTGAATCCGCTGCAGACTCCATTGAGGTATCTTGCTCACTCATTTATTGATTCACTCCAAGAATAAAACTGTAGATAGTCTCAAACAGCAGCTTGTCGACCAAGGCGATGAAAAGACCAATAATAATGACCAGAATCAGGACCATGATGGTGACCATCATGGCTTCTTTCCGTGTTGGCCAAACCACTTTTTGTCTTTCGACGTTAGCCCCTTTTGCAAAGGCCCAGGCAGATTTACCGGTTTCACAGGTCATTGCGATCAGTCCGCCCGCTATCACACCAGCAATAACAATACCCACTCGGCCAGCCTGAAGAAGGTCGGAGAAGTAGTAATACGCAACAATGGAAGCGACTATAACGAGCGCCGCTGCCAGCATTGTCATTTTGTTTTTCACAATATCTCTACCTGTTACGCCATCGCAGCATCGCAACGACAACGCGTTAATCTTTCATCACCCGTGTTGCCAGCAAAATTCGCTACCAACAATCTCGACCTGAATCTGTCAAAGGCCTGAATGGCAGGCCAGGAGGGAATCGAACCCCCAACCTTCGGTTTTGGAGACCGACGCTCTGCCAATTGAGCTACTGGCCTAAAACTCAGATCGCACGACAGAAAATTCTGCCTGAACCGCCTCTGGCATCAACAACCAAAGACTTTTTGAGCTGTAAGGTGCCCGACAGGACACCTTACGATCTAACAAGATGACTAAGC
>JAHQWE010000038.1 GCA_019633985.1 Acidiferrobacterales bacterium
GGTATTACTGATGCCACGGTGGTAGCCACCGAGGTACATATCACTGCGACATCCATCGCTGATATTCCAGTGACCACCGCGGTGGGGATTGCTGGCGGATTGCTTGCCATTAATATCAATATTGCCAAAGCGAGTATTCGCTCTACTGTAGACGCATTTATTGAAGAAGCTGAAATCACTGCACTGAATCAAGTGCGTATTAACAGCTTGAGTATGAATTCTGCCGAGGCTGATGCAATTGGAGGTACTGTAGGACTGATTGCAGCAGGCGGTATGGTAGCCGACATTGAAGTTGGGCAAGCCAATATTAACGATGTCCAGTCAAGGGTTGGGGATAATACAACTATCAATGCCGGCTCACTGTTGATCAATGCTCGTGCACTGGATGACCTCTATGCAAATACTATCGCCGCCAGTGGGGGATTAGTTGGAATAGCGGGTGCCGCCAGTTCAGTAGCGAATAACAACGCGGTTGTTTCTTCAATCGGAGATAACGCCAGCATCACCGTGGGACAGCTTTCAGTTTCCACCAGCAACACTCAGGAATACGACGCTAAAGCCGACGCGGTCGCACTGGGGCTTGCCGCTGGCGCAGGCGCTGGTCTCAACACCACGGTTAATGCTCTATCCAATGTGAATTTCGGCGACAGCACCATTGAAGCGGATGACGTCAGCATTGCGGCCAATTCTAATATCTTAAAAGAAAAGGTATTCAATGCGGATGAGGAAAATCTTAATGCAGGTTCTGCTTCTCTTGCAGTTAGTGTGGGCGCGCTGGACAGTAACAATACCATTTCTTCTGATGCTGCAGTTAATCTGACTGACACTACGATTACTGTGAATGGCAGTAATGCCAATCCGGGCGTTCTGGAAATCACCACCTTCAATAATGTTCTTGCCAGGGATTCCATCCGGATTGAAACCGTGAGTGGGCTTGTCGGTGTATCGACAGGTGAATCCTCTATCACCGCTAACCCTAATTCAAATATCTCGCTAAGCAATGCGAATTTGGAAAATCGCTCTGGAGAAGTAGTACTGGCAACTCGCACCGATTCATCTCTGGTTGGTATGGGTGAGTTGTTTTCTGCCAGTGCAGTTTCCAGTGTTTCGAGTGCGAATGTCACAACGGACAACAATGTTGACAACACCATTACGATTTCAGATTCAAATCTGAAGGGAACAGATGTGCGAGTGCTTTCCGGACAAAGTATTGGCGCTATCGGCAGTGGGAATAAACTGTTTGGTCAATCTGCAACTCAAATATTTGCAGCGTCCTTAGGCCCCAATATTGTTGTCCCAACAGTTAGCGCAGAGATTCTTGAGCAAAACGTAATTAATGTGGAGGGAACCTCCACCATTAAAGCACTTAAGAACGTCTATCTGACCACGACCGCAGAAAACCCCATTACGTCTGATGGAAATGATGCACGAGTAATGACAGCAGGCTCCGCAGTCTCGTTGTCACTCGTTCCCTATGGCTTCCCCGTTCCAGATGGCGCAGAAAACATTATTCACAATGACATCAATATCGCGAGCACTGCCCTGGTAGAAGCCGGTCTGAACAATAAGACCCTGGTACATGTGTTACCCGTCGAGGTTAACGGCAACGCACGTTTTGACATATCCGATTACGGTCGTGAACTCACGCCCACAGAACTATCTGAACTCGGATTGGATGAAAATCTGAAGTATGAGTATGCACCGCTGGATATTGATCAAATCGAATTTAGCATCAAGCAAGGCTACATCATTGAAGATGCCAATAATCCTGGCAACTTCTACGAGTATGCACCAGATACCAGTGATGGCCCGGATCAGATCGTGCTGGAAACTCAAAACTTCGCCAGTGCGCTATGGAGTTCGGTTACCGCTACAGAAGCTGCGGACCCCGATAAAGTGGTGTATCGCAGTGATGTAACCACGGGCTTTGCTGCCAATCTGGAAAATGAGTTTTACGTAGTGAAGCCTGTCAATCTGGATTCGATAACGCTGATCTACGCCAATATTGGCAACCTGTTATTAGCGCAATTGGAACAGTTGGAGCAATGGAAGATTAACCATATTACTGATGGTGAAGCCGTTGCACGTTATGAGGCGCAGATTCTCGTGCTTGAGGAAGAACTTCGAGAGCTTGGTTTAATCCAAAATGGCGCGGTTAGAACGGATTTGGATGCGTTGTTTATCGAAGTCCCAAATGTATTTGCCGCTCCAGGTTCAGTCATTCTCCAGCAGGATGCTTCGCGGGGAACATACATCAACCCAGCCAATAACAATAATGAAACTGTTAACTTGGCTGTTGCTCGTGCGATCAATCAAGTGTTAGTCGACACCAATCGCATTGTTGCACACGCTGGCGCGCAGATTGATATTTTTAATCAGTCACCGTTTATGCTAGTTGTAAATGACGCGATTATAGAAAACGCCGTCACACAACAGGTTGTCGATGGGGTGTTTACCATCTTTGAGCCGGGCAATGTGTATTTCAATATTGATAGCTTGACAGCAAACTCTGACACAGAGGAACCTGAAATCAGCATTGTTCAGGATTCCTTTCCCAGTTCATTCTACACAGGGCTGTCAGGTTTCACTGTTCCGAGCATTGATCAGGACATCTATATTAATGGCGATATCATCAACAATATTGGTGTAGTCAGGATAAATAATATTGAAGGCAGTATCCTCGTAAGCGGGGAGATCCGCGCAGAGGAAGTATTCATTACTGCAGCTAGAGATTTCACCCTGAATACAGACGGCTGGTTTCATACCAACAATGACCCCCGTCAATATCTGGACTATGTTTCCAGAGTGCAACCCTTAGCAAAGTTTGCTACTAATTCTCCAGGACTTCTTGGTGTTGAATTAGTTCGAGATGCTTTAGAAGCTCAGGGATATCAATTGCCCGATAGTTTTGGAAACTACATTGCCTATGGAGTGGTATCTGAGACAGCAAATATCGATACCGGTCTTGATGAACTCGATGCCGGAATTAATAATGATGTATTTAATAGCACTAGTAATGAAGTTCGCGAAATCGTAGACAATACTTCACGCGTTCTTGCTCAGGGCCAGGTGGTCATTACCGCGCGCTTTTTGAATATCAATGGTTTAATTCAAAGTGGTGTTGATTCTATTGAGCTCACCATTGATAGCAGCTTTAACCCGGGCAGAACAGAGAATTTTACTGACAGTCAGGGGAATCAACTTTCTGGGCTCACATTCGGTGATGATATTCCAATCGATGGCGCTTTTACCTATGACCCTAGTGGTAACAGCACGATCACTGTAGAGAATATTATTACCGAAGGCGGAAAAATAATTCTTGCTGGTCAGGTATTGAGTACAGGCAATGGTGAATTACGCGTTGCCAACGGTTTTGCGAATGTTGACATTAAAAACTACACCAATTTTGATCTGGTTCTTGAAGGAATCGATACCACAAAAGATCGAATTGGCAAAATCATCATCATCGATTCTGCTCGATTACAAAAAGATGAATATGTATTGAGCGCCGCTGGCACTGGAATTACTCATACAGTGGGAATCGGTTCGCTGGTATCGCAAGTCGATGTAGCCAACGTTACGCAAGATGTTACCAAGGTAAAGCACCTTCAAACAGTGTATTTGTATACTGGATCAACTGCCAGCTTGGTACTGCCGGATCAGAATTACCTGGATACATCTCTCTGGCAACCAACTTCAGATTCACCTGACACGTTTGTAGCCGACGGCATTAATAACTTTACCAGCGTTCGATCTCTTGAAGTTGTCGATAATAACCTCGGGTCTACCGTGGTTTATGCTGATCAAACTCCAGTTACCACACTCGGGTTCAGCGAAGTTTATAACCCGCGTGAAGGCTTGCACTATGTCTGGGTTCAAGGCATTGACAAGTCGGTAACGACTACATACACCTACTACAAGAAAAGTTTCAATCTGGTTGGTGATAATGATTTTGCAGACCTGTTGGCCAGCGATGAAGAGGCAGATTTAACAACCGTGCGGTACGCGCCAGGTGAACAGTTACTGTATTCAGAAACTCTGGAGATCATTGATCCGTCTAATCTCGCAAATGACAAAGTTCCGGATTACGCCGATGGCCAGGCTTATACCCTGAGTTTTGAAGAACAGGACAACTCCAATATCACAGCGAAAACAGGAGAAACTCACGTTACCCAGGATAACGGTACGACCTGGCTGGTTTGGGATGGTGAGAATAACTTAAGTGTTAATCTTCCGTCTGAAGATTACACTGATACCACTCGTTGGATTGCTGCTCCCGACTATATTGCGGAGCCAGGAGCCACGACTGATAGTGACGTAGATAACCCAGCAGAAGATCAGTTTTCAAGTACCTATGCCAATCGTACCTATGACTACAGGTTTATTGAAGGTGACGGTGGCTGGCTCCGTACACGCACTGACACCACCATTATTACTGAGGTGTCGGGCAAAAAAGATGTCTATACCAATACGCTGAAAGCGGATTACCCCATTGATATCACTTTTATTCAAGGTGCGATCACGCCTCAAATCGATATTTTTTCAGTTGGCAATATCATTATTGGTGGCAACATTCAGGCACCTGTTTCTGCGAGTAATACCGTCATCAGCGATATTCGAATTACTTCGACACGAGGTTCTATTACCGGCAATGATGACGTTGCGATTTATGGGGCGACACCCGAGTTAAGTGCTGGATTAGGTGATCCGGAAAACCTCGCGGGCTTTCCTGTGCCTTCCGTGCTCGACGCGAATGACATTATTGATCTGAATATTGAAGGTAACCGCGGGCCATTGAATGCCCAGGCGGCGGGCGATATTACGATTACTGCCATTTCTCTTGACAATACAACGAGCTCTCTGGAGATTGGAGAGGTAGATTCAAAACTTGGCGATGTATTGTTGACAGCGAATAATGGCATCACTGCTGAGTCTGCGACATCACTCATAACTGGAAACACAATCCAACTAGATGCTTCATCCGGGTCGATTGGAACAGATGCACTTTCCATTCGTATTGATACTGACGCGGTAGATGGCGGCATCGCGGCAATCGCTGCCGGAGACATTTATCTGTCTGAGATTTCAGGTGATCTGAAACTGATTCTGCCAACGGATTTCCAATCGCTGGCATCGGTGAATGCAGGGGGAGTGGTAGAGATTTCGACCACCAGTGGTGACATTCTTGACGGCATAGTCGAGCTATTCCGCCCGACTGAAGCGGTAGACCCGCTAAAGTTCTCGGATCTTTCAGTCGATCTGCAAAATGATGTTCGTAATGATTTACTGTCTTTCACCGATGGGCGGGTATTCAGCAGCCTGACACCCGCGGAACAGTCCGGTGCACTACGGCTGGAGATCTCTCAGGTCGCACTGGCTTTTGCAACCCTCGATGAAATTGCGAGAGACCTTGTCCGCGATGGCACGAACACTTTGTCTGATGGCTCCAACTACTCTGACCTCACCCGTGAACAACAGCGCGCAATTGAAAATGGCGCAGGTGGAAGAATCTACTTAGATTTAAGCCTTGAACAACAGCAGGCAGTTTTGAATGACTTACTGGCTTTTGAAGACGGCAGGCTGTTTAGTGAATTGAGTGGCGCAGAGCAGACCAACGTGGTTGATGGTTTGCTCCCGCAGACGATCGGGGGTTCTGAATATCCGGTGTCACCAGGATTGATGTCCGCCATATTTCCCCATACCAACTTCTTGGGACAAGATCAGCTTTCTACCGCCGATGAAGTGCTGAATATCATAGGCACACAGGTTATCCTGACAGCGGGCGGAACCGGCGGGGGAGTAGGGCAACTCTCCGGCCCTCGATCTTTGGATCTGGAACAGGACTGGTCTTTACTCTCTACGGAAGAGAAAGAGCTCCTCGCCATTGCCACAGCCGGCGATGTTAGTGGTGTGAAATACCAGTTTTATGCTTACTCTGGAGGCGGGGAAACCATCGCCGATGCCGAGACGATCGATTTTACCGATACATCGAAGTGGAGTCGCATCACTACAGACTTCTACACCGACCTGTCACGTGATGTCACTCAGACCGAGACAATACAAAACGGCGATCATGTTCTGGTGCAGTACAGTGAGACCGAGTTTGGCCTCTATCAGTACGCTGGTATTAGCGGCAGTGTCACGCTGAATGGTCAGGATTTCAGCAACAGTCAGTGGGAAGAAGTAGATGCAGATTTTGGAACGAACTCTGGTTCTTTCACCATTGCTGACGGGCAAATTGTTAAAAACGAATTTGTCATCGAGCGCCTGGCATTGCAGTTATTTGATGACGTCGATATAGCCAGCCCAACCGATGTCGTTGAGGTCACGGTTGACGCTGATGATGTCGTCGGTCTGGATTCACCAGATACGATTAAAGTCAATGAGATTAAAGGCAAAGGCTTGGTGCGCCTTGAATCCGATGTGTCAATCATTGACGCCCATACAACGGGAACCGAGGCTGCTATCACAACCTTCGACGATCTGATTCTTACTGCGGGTCAAGATATTGACGGCATGAATACCGATCAGTCGTTTCGTACACAAATTGTGCCTACAGGAACATTAACCGCTTTTGCTGGCGGATTGGTCGACATATTACAGGTTGAAGATGACGCGACGATTCGCGGCATGGATATGTCAATTAATGATTTGACGGTTGCCCTGATTGACGCCGGCGGTGATGTATCTGTGGAAACTGAAGAAGGCGATTTGTATATCGGCAAAATTCTCTCAGGTGCTGATGTTTCTGTTATCGCTGAAAACGACGTATTGGATTTCTTTGATGATGATAGTGATCCGGTGGCCAATATTGTTACGACCGGTAGCACTGGTAATGGAGATATTTATATAGGCGCTGGTGGAGATGTCGGACAGATAGAAAATTTTCTCGAAATCAGCACGCCAGGGGGTGAACTATCAGGACTCGTCGGAGAAGACATTTTCATCGACAGTTTTGATGATCTTGCTATTGGAGGCAGTCCAGCTGCGACTGGTTCTGGACTGACTTCTGAGAACGGAAATATCACCTTAGACGTTAATGGTGGGCTGTCTGTTGGATTAATCACAGCAAACGGTGACGACACTGGTAGCCAGGATGGTTTGGTTACGATCAAAGTCACCGAAGGCATTGTAGATCGTCGGGATGACAGCGAAGTGAACATCGATGCCAAAACACTTATCGTTCAATCTCCAGACGGCGTTGGAAGTGCTACGAATTCATTGGATACTAATCTGGATGAAGTGGAAGCTTACGTTGAAGATGGTGGTTTATGGATAAGTAATGAAAGCGATTTAAGTATCGGTGCCAGTCAAGCTTATCCCGTAGTTCCTATCGTTCGAGACGTCTTCACCCGCCCCAACACGCTTGCTGACCCAGGATCCACCATTGCAGAGGATATTGGAGTATCCGTAACTGATCAGCTGTTTATCTCCAATGTCGGCGACCTCACTGTCACCAGTTTGAGCATCTCTGGGATGGAAGTTTTATTCGACGTGGATGGACAGATACTTGACGATCCGGAAGTCTCCGTGCTCCGAGATATTCTTGCGCCTGAGATTCTGCTCCTTGCAACGGCCGGAATTGGACTCACCACTAATGCCGTAGAAACACAAACAAGCCGATTTGAAGCACAAGGCGGAACCGGTGGCGTCGTGATTGACAATCTTGGTATGGGACTGTTGATCGGCGATGTTGAAATTTTCCGAAATGGCATCGACGTTGGTGACAATAACTCGGGCGTTTCTGCTGATCAGACGATCCAGGTCACTACTGAAGGGTTTATGCGGGTGATTGAAGACGTTACGTCGAATAACGCTGACGTCACTCTGCAGGCTATAGATAGCCCCTTGATTGATGACATGACTCTGGCCAGTGGCGCCGACGCAATTATCCCTCAAACCACGCTTGCGGTAGAGGATTTGACGGCTGGCAACAATTACGAAGCTTCACATACTGCAAGTGATGGCAGTGATGTCAACGATGAAGATTTCACACTCACCAATAGCGCCACAGTCCAAGGTGGCACGTCGGTTACCATTTTGGCAGGCGATGATGTGCTCATTGATGCAGATACCAATGTGAATGCGGGCGGTTCTACAACGATTAGAGCGGACCACGAAGATATGGACCCAGGTGAAGGCGCGAAGATCGATATCCTCGGCAACATAAATTCACCTCTGAACACTATCAGCGGAGGCAGAGATGACGATGTTGTCTATGTTAACGCACAGTCTTTGATTGGAGCGACCACAATACTTGGAGACAATGATGGATTGTCCGGCGGGGACGACATTGTAGTTGTGACGAATCTCCCTGATCATGGAGCAGGGGATAGTCTCACCATCGATGGCAGAGGCGGGAGCGATGAAGTCACTGTATTTACGGACGGCACAAGCGATTACGAAATCAGCGTGCTCGATACGGGTGCCCGGGGCGATGGTGCAGACAAGCTCTTTATTCAAGGTACATCTGATGATGACACCTTTTTAATTCGCGCTAACTTCGTTGCGCATTTGCAGGAGAACACTGGAGCTTCATCCTCGGATCCGCAGTACCTGACGACACTTGAGCGCATCAACTATGACAGCCACATCAATGGTCTGCTTCGAATCAACGGCCTGGCCGGAGATGACAGCTTCTATAGTGACGATAATAGTTCTATCACGACGCTTGATGGCGGCGCGGGTGAAGATTTTTTCCAGATAGGCCAGGTTTTTGGAACTGACCGTGATGCGTCAAATGCTGCCGCAACCATGATTGCCGCGGGTGATGAAATTGAAACACAGGAGACAACACTAGGTTTTCTGAGTAACGGTATCAGTTTTCCAACCACTATTCTGGGTGGAGACGATAATGATCGCTTTGTCGTTTACAGTAATAAAGCGCTGATCAAGTTATTTGGAGAAGATGGCAACGATGAGTTTGTTGTTCGAGCATTTGTGCTTGCCGGAAATAGTTTATCAACCACTTCAACCACCATCAGCGGCGGCACGGGTGATGACACGGTCGAATACAACATCAACGCACCCGTAAGTATAGATGGAGGCGCGGGCACTGACACCGTAGTGATTATTGGAACGGAAGAGAATGATAACTTCGTCATTACTGAAGGTGGTGTACAGGGCGCGGGCGTTGCGGTTGATTTTGATGCAGTCGAGAAACTCGAAGTGGATGCACTCGAGGGAGACGATCATTTCTTCGTTCTGGGCACAAATCCTGACCTGGTCACAACGCTGATTGGCGGTCTGGGCAGCGACACATTTGATGTCGGTGGCGATGTCTCAGGAGAGATCGTCGCGCAATCTGTAGAAGGCACCAGTGGTTTCATCAATCACGCTGCGCTTAGTGATGATCCCAACTACAACGGTATTTTTGTGGATGGCATTCAGCTGAATGTTGCCGGACAGGACACAGGATTAGTGGTAATCAGTGAGTCGGGTAATACTGCTGTCCGCGAAAGTGATAATAATGGACTCGAAGACGCAGACGAAATCGACAGCTACGAAATCAGCTTGTCTGTACCTGCTACTGAAGTGAGCACGGCGACACTTCTCTATGTCACCGTGTCAGCGGGGCTCGCAGGATTCAAGGAAGATCAAAATGGCGGTAAAGCGATTGAGTTTGCGATAAGTAATGACGGCGGCGCGACTTATGGAGAATTTTCGACCAGTCATGTACTGACTTTTGATTCATCTGCAACGACAGTGGGCTCCTTGAATGAGTGGGAACGCTCAGTCACTGTGAAGGTGCGGGGCAGTTTTGATGAAGCGAGTGAGGGGCAGAAAAATATTGTGATCAGCCACTCCACATACGCTGAAGAGGCAGGTAATCCCGCCAATACCATTGAAGAATACACCGGCGCCAGCGTCGCAAATGTCGAAGTTACCGTTTTTGACGACGATACACCTGGGTTGATTGTTACCGAGCTTGATAGAGCTATCGCAACGGATCCTCTAACTGACGTCGTAGATACACAGACCCAGATATTTGAAGGAGATACAGACGGCGATTTTTACAGCGTCTCATTGACGATGCCACCAGAACCGGGCGAAACAGTTACCGTCAGGTTGGATGGTGACTTTACACAAATGCGTTTGAGTGGTGCAAATGGTGGCACATCAGACGCCAGACTCACCGCCATCGGTGGTGCGACGCCAACCCATTACACGGTAACCTTTGACGTAACCAATTGGGACACTGCGTTTAAATTGAATATCCAAGCGGTTGATGATGGGGACATTGAGGATAGACAAAGAAACCTGATCACACACTCTGTAGAAAGCAACACCGCGACCGGTGCATATGGTGGTGCCGTTGAGACGAGCGAGTTGCAGGTAGATATACGAGACAACAATACGGCGGGAGTGATCGTAAAGCAATCTAATGGCTCCACCTTGGTTTCTCCATTGATGGGAGATAGCTACACGATTGAACTCACTCAGGAGCCTTCGGCAGATGTGCGCCTTCAAATTATAACGGATGGCCAAACTCTGGTAGATGCAGCCGTCGCTGCTGGAGATCCCAGATTTTCGATTATCGACGGTATCCCGACTATCACGTTTGATGCGACGAACTGGGATGATCCTTTTGAAGTTCCACTCGTTGTGAACCCGGATGCTTCTTTGCCAGGTGCCGTGCAACCTTCTCTGGAATTCCCTGCTCAGCCCCATCTTCTGCAGGAAGTTCGCGGTCCATTGATTATTGAGGGCGGCACAATTCCTACCAAAGATCGCAGTCTTACCGACGTCGTGATGCTGCCAACCGAACTAGATGGAATGCGCCCTGTTGTGACAGTGGATACTGATGAGACTCTACAAAACGATGTGCTAAACGTCTTCAATGACGGCAGCATGATTGACCAATCCGGTGCATTACAGCGGTTTAGCGATGCGGACACTGCGGTTAAAGCTGGTTTGGATTTTCTCTATGGTGTCGCTGACCCTGCTGATTTAGATATCAACGAGTTCGCCAATATTAGCGGGCTCGGAATGGGTGGCGATTTGTCGATAGATTTTGGAACTGTAACTCCAGAGCTCCAAACGTTCGCAGGGGGAATTACTTATCACGGTCTGGAAACCGTCGAAGTCATGCTCGGGCAAGGAGACGATACATTTAATATCAACACCACGGTAGAGGGATCTGTCACCGTTATACATGGTGGTGGTAATACGGTAGATGGCGGCGACGTGATCACTGTAAATGGTGGCGGGGGTGAAGATGCCCCCCTCATCATATTCGGCGACACTGTGCAGGATGGAAGCCGATACAACTTCAGCACTGTTGCGATGACAAACCCAGCTGCGGGTCCACTACAGTTTGTGAGTAACGGTGGAGTGGGCGATACCATCACTAGATCTAGTGGATCATGGTTGGACGATGGATTTGAAACAGGACAAATCATCGATATTCAAAGAGTCACCACTACGCCAGGTGTGACGCCAAACAATATTGGTGAGTATTTAATTGCTTCTATCTCTATCGATGGGCTCACTTTAACCCTGGCTGACGGCGAGGAATTGGTAACAGAAACGGGAACAATCCTTGCAGCGGCAACGGTTTCAAACGGTAATGCACGCTCCTTCACCAATCATGGAAATGACATCATTGATGCCAGAAATGCAGATGGCGCTGTCTCAATTTATGGTGGCCGTGGCAATGATATTATTTTCGGCAGCGCATCAAATGATCAGCTTGCCGGTGGATCAGGAAATGACCAGATCACCGCAGGAGCTGGGGACGATCACATCTATGGTGATTCAGGCTTCAATATCGATTTGAGTGACAGGTTGTCGGTGTCTACCGCCAATAACGCGCAGATTCTCACGGTGGCAACCGAACCCGCTGATACCGATAATGCGCAAACAAGTGATGACCTGATTGCAGGAGAAGATACGATATCAGGTGATGAGGATAATGACATTATCTTGAGCGATCATGGTGTTATCGCACAGGTGACCGGAACGCAAAGACTCACCAACACTGGTCTGGTAACCAGTGTAGTTAGCGATCAACCCGACAATGGTGCCGACGACAACGTCACCGCAGGCAGTGGTAACGATATCGTCATCGCTGGTAACGGAATGGATATTGTTGAAGGTAATTCCGGTGATGATATTGTGATCGGAGATCTGGGGGAAATTATATTTGATTCAATGACCGGTGATGGAGATATCACAACCGTTGACTTGATTCAGTCTACGGACATAACCATCGGCGGTGATGATCAGATTACTGCTGGCGCAGGTGATGACACAGTGATTAGTGGCTTTGGTGGCGATTCCGTAGAAGGAAACCAGGGCAATGACGACATCATTTCTGACAACGGTCAAATCATTTTCACCGACGGTATCGTGTCTCGTATGGTTTCCACTGATACTGATGCGTCCACGGGTGATGATGATACGGTGGAAGGTCTGAATCAACCCGATATATCTGCTGGAGACTCCTCAATTGAGGATAACGACCGCATCATTACTGGGGTTGGTGGCGACGTGATTAATGGCAACCTCGGCGACGATATCATTATTAGTGATAATGGCGAGATAGACTACAACACCGGAACGGGTGATAGCGATCCGACAACTGTCGACCTTATTCAAACCATTAACATTGATTTAGGCGGAGATGATCAAATCACCGCTGGTGCGGGCAACGACACTGTAATTGCGGGCTTTGGTGCCGACACCATTACTGGAGGCATCGGTAACGACGATATTATTTCCGACAATGGTCAGATCGTTCTGATGGACGGCATTGTCTCACGCATGGTATCGACTGATACGGATGCATCAACAGGCGGCAATGACAGTATTGAAGGACTGGATCAGCCTGATATCGCTAACGGCGATTCATCAATTGAAGATAATGACCGCATTATTGCAGGTGTTGGCGCAGACATCGTGAACGGTAATCTCGGCGACGATATTATCATTAGTGACAATGGCGAAATAGACTACAACACCGGAACTGGTGATAGTGATCCGACGACCGTAGATTTGATTCAGACGATCAACATCGACCTTGGCGGGGATGATCAAATTACCGCTGGTGCAGGCAATGACACTGTAATCGCTGGTTTTGGCAGTGATTCAATCACAGGCGGTATTGGCAATGATGACATCATCTCGGACAACGGGCAGATCTCTCTAGTGAACGGTCTGGTGTCACAAATAATTTCGACGGATACCGATGCTAGCACTGGTGGAGACGACACCATCGAAGGGCTAGATCAACCCGATATTCCTGATGGTGATCCCACCATTGACGACAACGATCGAATAATTTCCGGAATCGGCGCTGATACAGTCAATGGCAACCTTGGAGACGACATTATTATCAGTGACAACGGAGAGATCAATTACAACGTGCCGGGTGGAGATGGTGATCCAACAACAGTTGATTTGATTCAATCTACGGATATTTCACTCGGTGGTAGTGATCAGATAACAGCGGGAGAAGGCGATGATTTTGTGATTGCCGGATTCGGTAGTGACAACGTAACCGGTGATCTCGGGAATGATGTCATTCTTTCTGATAACGGCGAAATTGTTCTGCTCGCAGGTGCGGTTACCAGAGTTGTTTCTACTGATACTGATGCCAGTACTGGTGGTGGAGATCAGGTCAACGGATTCAGGGGTGCTAACGTTATCAACGGTGATCCGGCAGCGGATGACAACGACACCATTATTACGGGCGTTGGCGCAGATACAGTGAATGGCAATTTCGGTGACGACATTATTATTTCTGACAATGGTGAGATCGATTACAACACAGGGTCGGGCGACGGGAATCCAGCTACCGTAGATTTGATACAGACCATCAATATTGATCTTGGTGCGGGTGACAATGTCATTGCTGGAGAAGGTGATGATACGGTTATCACCGGGTTTGGTAGTGATACTGTCACTGGCGACGGAGGAAATGACATCATTGTGTCAGACAACGGAGTCATTACATTGCAGCAGGGCTTTATTGAAAGACTGGTTTCTACCGACACCACGGAAGCAACAGGTGGGGCCGACATCATCAATGGATTCGGAGCACCGGAATTGGCGAACGGAAATCCATCTATCGAGGATAACGATATTATCGTCGCCGGTGTCGATGCCGATATAGTAAATGGCAACCTGGGCGATGACATTATCATCGGTGATAATGGGGAGATCAGCAGCCTGGTCAGTGGTGGTGATAGCAACCCTGCAACCATAGATCTGATTCAGTCTACAGATATTTCTCTCGGTGCAAACGATATGATCTCTGCCGGTGAAGGTGATGACAAAGTCATCGCCGGGTTTGGATCAGACAATGTCACCGGTGACCTTGGTAACGACATCATCCTTGGCGACAACGGAAAAATTGAGCAAGCAAACGGTCTGGTATCCAGCATTATGTCCACAGACCAGCAAAATGCCACAGGCGGCGCTGATACCATCAATGGGTTCCGTTCACCTGATATTCCGCGCGGCAACCCTGCATTGGAAGATGACGATATCATTATCGGTGGTATAGGTGGAGATCAACTCGGCGGCAATCTGGGCGAAGACATTATCATCGGTGACAACGGTGCGATCGATTACAACGATGCCTCTGGAGATGGAGATCCGCTCACGATTGATGTGATCGAGTCCATCGATCTTCCCATTGGTGATGATGATTTTATTGTCGCCGGTGAAGGTAACGATATTGTGATAGCAGGCATCGGCGACGAGACGATATTCGGTGGCGTGGGTAGTGATCTTATTATCGCTGACAACGGTAGGGTTGAGTTAACGGATGCAGAAGTCGTTTTTGCAACGACAACTGATACCAGTGTCTCTACCGGCGGCATGGACACAGTCATCGGAGATGATAATGGTGTAACTGGAGTTGCGCCGTTTACATCGAATGATATTATTTTTGGTGGCGTCGATAGCGACAATCTCGATGGTGGACGTGGTAGTGATGTGATTTTTGGCGATAACGGCGAAATCACGTTAACAGATGGTCTGGGGGGCGTGGAGCAGACTCCGATCGCGACCATGTCTCCAAACCTTGGTGATGTCGATATTATTGAGGGTGGCTCTGGAAACGATACCCTCCTAGGAGGGGCTGCCGGAGACTTTATTAATGATACCGGCGGCAACAATACAGTTTTCGGTGACCATGGACAGATAGTTGGCAATGTCGTTGAAACTACTGATTTGCAAGGTGGTGTAGATATCATCACAACCGGAAGCGGTAATGACATCATATTTGGTGGAGCTGCTGGGGATTCCATCACCACCACGGGTGGGAATAATGTGATTGGTGGGGATTTCGGGATTCAGAGACCTGGTTCAATTCGCTCAACCGATTTCAACCGTGGTGGATCCGACACCATTATGTCAGGTAATGGTAGCGACGATATCATTGGTGGCGCATTTGGTGACCTGATCACCTCGACAGGAGGCAATAACAATGTATTGGGCGACAGCGGTACGATCTCCGGCGATTCGGTAACCAGTGCAGCAATCGGTGTCGGCGGTGCAGATCAGATTCAAACAGGAGCTGGGAACGATAACATTGTAGGTGGAACCCAGGGAGACAGTATTACTTCGGGTTTTGGAAACGATGATGTTCTCGGTGATGATGGCATCATCACTGGTGGGTTGGTTGATTCCTTCGCGCCGGCTGCCGGTGGCGGGGATACCATATTCGCGGCCGGTGGCAACAACAATGTGGTTGGCGGTGCGCAAGGGGATGACATAACCACCGGTAACGGACGTGACAATATTGTGGGTGACGGTGGAGTAATCAGAAATGGTGTTCTGACCAACGACGCCGGCTCTGGGGGCAATGACAATATCAACAGTGGTGGTGGTAACGATAACGTATCCGGCGGGGATGGAAGCGACCTGATCAACAGCGGGTCCGGCAATGACAATATCCTCGGTGACAACGGCGTCATAACTTCTTCAAGTATCAATAGTTTTGCGCCACAAATTGGCGGTAACGATGTGATCAACGCCGGCGCAGGAAACGACAACGTGATTGCTGGTCAAGGTAGTGATGTTGTTGAAGGCGGCAGTGGTGACGACAATATCCTTGGAGATAATGGTGAGCTCGGCGGTGGGTTGATCAGAACAACGGACCCCGCTGTGGGGCAGTCTGATCGGTTGAGTGGCGGAGCCGGAGATGATGCCATTATTGGAGGTGCCGCTGGGGATATCATCAGTGGCGGTGCTGGAAATGACCGAATTCTTGGAGACAATGGTGGTTATGATAGAAATATCATGCGACTTATTTCTACGGACTTCACAATCGGTGGTAACGACGTGATCTCAGCTGGCAGTGGGGATGATTGGGTGTTAGGCGGCATTGGGAATGAGAGTATCGATGGCGAAGACGGCTTCGATGTGTTGCTCGGAGACAATGGGGTGATTGAGCCGATCGGTGGTGGATTATTCAGAGCGGCAACGCTTGGACCTCTTATCGGTGGTAACGATTTTCTGCGAGGCGGACCTGGCAATGACATTTTAATCGGCGGGTTTGGTAAAGATGTGCTCGATGGAGGGCTTGGCGAGGATATTCTGATCGGCGACAACGGCGTCGTTATTTTTGGACTTGACGGGACCATTTATCAGATCGATGCATTTGGTACCGACCCGTTAGATCGATTTGTTGCGTTTAACCTCTATTCTCGAGACTTGGATTTAGATTTTAGTCCCGCCGCAAACGAGAGTGATTTATTTGATACCAGCGGGCTTGCTGACGTCTATGCGCTACAAGACTTCACGATGGGAAATCAGCATCGATTCCTACACCACCATGTCCCTCTTGATCAGACAGATGAAACAGAGGCGGATGCAGAACAACCGCAATCAGAACCAGTTGATGTGCCCGCAGAGGAGCCCAATGCAACAGGTGGCATGGCGATCACTCTGGATGAACTGGCAGCCAGTGCAGCCGCTAAACTCTCTGATGAGCCGGCGGTCAACGAAGACCACTTCCAGGTTGATAAAGACTTCGCACCAATGTCTGAACTGGCAGGCGCGGCTGTTTTACTCAGTCTGACAGGGTGGAGGCGCAAGCAGTCGACAAAGTCGAAAGACCATTCAATCGACATTGAAAAATATCGGGTTTACACAGGTGAGACATCTTCGTCAGAAGATTCGAATAGAAAAAACAGTCCTGGGCGAATGGTTTTTGATCAAAGTTCAGGTAAACTTAGAAAAACAAGCTAGAAGTAATTCATATTTAAAGAAAGTTCCCATTGCACGGTTAAATCGGCTTGGGACAAATGCTAGATTGTTATTCTTTTTTGAGGGGCGATGTCGGCGTTTAGAATTGCGCCGACAAACCATTTTTAAGGTGATACACAGTCTCCAACATATGACCTGCGTATTGCCCATTTTTATCATACAAGAGGCTTAATAGTGGCAAAACAAAACGATAACACCGGAAACGGCGGAGAAGCGAAAACGGAAGGAACACGCGTGCGATGGGATGATAGTGATATGAGCACTTCCTACGCAAATGTGTGTAATGTGAGCAGTACCAGGGAAGAGGTCACACTGTTGTTTGGAACGAATCAATCCTGGCACACAGGGCAGGAAGAGGTTGTGATTAAGTTATCAGACCGTTTGATTGTCAGCCCATATGCAGCAAAGAGATTGAGCTTGTTACTAGGCAATATCGTCGAGCAATATGAAGCTCGTTTCGGTGCCTTAGCGACAGATGCAACAGACACTGGTCCCGCATCCTAATCTGCTGTTCACGTAATCTTAGCGCCGATTCCCGTATGTCCGGTTTTCGGCGTTTGCGTTACCCCCAGAAATACTCCGCAGAAAAGGAGTATGCTTCCCGCATAAGTTGATGAACTCTGCTTCTAATCAATCCTCAGCAGACATCGCGCAGCCAGGTCAAATTCATTCCGAGAATCAGTTCGATGACAAGGCTTTTGTAGAAACTGTCTTATGGCAGCGACTTGCCACTTCCACAAATCCCGAGGAGTTTTACCTCTCCTGGCTTGAATTGCAGGCAGGGCAAATCAACGGTTGTCACGTTGGTCTGGTGCTCGCAGAGACGGATGCTGAGAAAACATATGCGCCAGTTGCAATCTGGCCCAATGAATCCAGCGCTGGAGAAGCGCTGATTGATGTTGCGAAGGAATGTCTCGAGGATGGCGAAGCAATCGTTGTAGATCTGGAAATTGAGTACTCGCAACGATACCCAGTTCGACCTGGTTCTACCGGACTTGCATTTCCACTTATCATTTCTGATCAAACTGCCTGTGTAGTCGCCCTGGAGGTATTGCAAACTGACCCAGAGGAGTTACCGCGAATTATGCGCCAGTTGCAATGGGGAGTTTCATGGCTGGAAGCGTTCTACCTTCGGTACCAGGCGAGCGAAGATGAATCAACCATTGATCGACTTGTTACTGCACTCTATCTGACGTCGGCTGCTTCAAGGGAGAGCAGTTGTAAAGAGGCGACTACCTATCTTGTTGCTGAGCTGGCAACGAGACTTGATTGCGAGCGTGTGAGCTGTGGATTCATCGATGGGCGGAGAATGAAAGTGGAGTCTCTGTCTCATAGTGGTCAGTTTGGTCGGCAGATGAATCTGGTCAATAGTATTGGCAAAGCCATGGAAGAAGCTGCTCAACAAAACAGTGTGATCAACTATCCAGATGCAACTGGTAGTGGTCGAATAACCCATCAGCATCAGAATTTGGCAATGTTGCAGAATGGCGGTGCTATTTTAACGGTACCCCTGGTAGCAGAGGGGCGGAATATCGGCGCTATCACCCTCGAGAGATCCATTGCAGAGTCATTTGATGAGGACACTGCGCAACTTTGTGAAACAGTGGGTACCATCATAGGACCAATCCTGGCGGAAAAGAAGAAAAATGATCGCTGGATTTTTACCAAAATAAAGGACTCGACTGCGACCCAGTTAGCGCGGCTGATTGGTCCCCGTTATATTGGTCGTAAACTGTTTGTGGCTTCAACAGTCATTGCCATTGCCTCACTGTATTATGCAAAAGGCGACTTCAATATCGTCGCTGATATGGTGTTGGAAGGTGCTGAGCGTCGTGCTGTCGTGACTCCGTACGACGGTTTCGTGTCTGTCTCCAATAAGCGAGTAGGTGACACGGTGAAAACTGGAGACACTCTGGCTGCTCTGGATGATACCGATTTACGCTTGGACCTTGTCGAAGTGATCAGTACCAAGGCGCAGGCTCAAAGTCAGTATGATGAGGCAGTAGCAACCTATGATCGTGCCAAGGCGAAGGTGTTCAAAGCGAAGGTTGAGCAATCGGAAGCAAATGAAAGACTCATCAATGAAAAACTAAAACGAACCACGTTACAGTCCCCGCTTGACGGCATCATCGTAAAAGGTGATTTAAGTCAGTCGCTTGGGGCCGCGGTCAACCGCGGTGAAGTCTTGTTTGAAATCTCTTCGCTATTTAAATACCGTGTGAACTTTAGAGTGGATGAACGAGATATCGATCACGTAAAACCAGGACAGAATGCAAAAATACTGCTCTCGGCTTTACCCAGTAAAGAAATCGAGGTTACCGTGGATTCCATTACACCGCTCACCTCAGCCGCCGACGGTCGGAACTTTTTTCGAGTAGACGCCTCGTTGAGCGACCAGGAAGGCAATTTGCGACCAGGTATGGAAGGGGTAGCGAAGATTCGTGTTGCAGAGCGACGCTACGTATGGATCTGGACACGAGAGTTATTTAATTGGGTCAAACTCTGGCTCTGGCGTTGGACCGATTGAGGACTACACTCCCGAACCCAATATAGCAATGAGCTTAATTAAATAATGGCTGCAGAGCCTGCGCAACCCAATCTGTTTAGCCCACACTGGCATCGAGTTGCCAAGCTGAAACCTCGGCTTCGCAAACACGTTCAGTTACATCGACACCAATATCGTGGGCAAGACTGGTACGTGTTTCAGGATCATGCCAGTGGACGCTTTCATCGGTTTACTTCGGGGGCCTATTATTTAATCGGATTGATGGATGGAAATCATACCCTCGACGATATTTGGCGATACGCTTCTGTCAATCTCGAGGAAGAGTCGCTCACCCAGGGACAGGTTATCCAACTGCTTTCTCAATTATATAAAGCCGACGCTTTACTGACAGAAGTTTCAGCGGACACGAAAGAATTATTTCAGCGTCAGCATCAGACCGAGAGAAGGCAAAAGATTCAGCGATTCAAAAGCCCTTTATCGATCAAGGTACCTTTAATCGATCCTGATCGGTTTATTGTGGCCACACTACCGATGGTTCGTTGGATATTTACCCGGTGGGGATTTGCTTTGTGGATTCTGGTTGTAGGGGTTGCGTTGATTAATGTCTTCGCTCATTGGCCAGAATTGACCGGAAACCTCGTTGACCGTGTTCTAGCAGGCCAAAATTTGCTCATTCTCCTCGTCACATTTCCGCTGGTGAAGCTATTCCATGAATACGGCCACGCCTATGCAGCGAGAATTCATGGCGGCGAAATCCATGAAATGGGGGTGATGTTTCTTATTCTGATGCCGATACCCTATGTGGACGCCACTTCGTCATCCGCATTTTCAAGTCGCTGGAAAAGAGCGCTGGTAGGCTCGGCAGGGATGTTAGTGGAGCTCTTTATTGCCGCGATTGCTTTACATATTTGGCTCGAAATCGAGTCCGGCTTCCTTAGCGCAGTGCTGTTTAACGTGATGGTCATTGCTGGCGTATCAACGTTACTCTTCAATGCGAACCCTCTGATACGTTTTGACGGTTACTACATACTGGCTGATCTTATCGAAATCCCTAATTTAGGTACTCGTTCAACCCGATATTTAGGGTATCTGGTTCAAAAGTATCTGTTTGGACTAGACAATGTACAGTCACCCGCTCGCGAAACAGGTGAGCGAATCTGGTTCGTTAGCTATGGAATCGCTTCCTTTATTTACCGGCTCTTTTTAATTTCATTTATCGTTTTCTTGTTAGTCGATAAATACTTCATAATCGGCACAATTCTCGCGTTATGGGCATTTGTTTCCATGGCGATCGTGCCTGCTTACAAACAGCTAAAATTTGTCATGACTCATAAGAAACTGAAAGGTCGGAGAACAAGAGCAATAATTACTTCAGCGGCTCTGGTTTCAAGTTTAGTTGCGATAACCTTAATTCCACTTCCACTAACAACTATTGTTGAAGGCGTAGTCTGGTCTGACCAAGATTCACGTGTTCGTATGTCCAGTCAGGGTTTTGTCACGGAGGTCCTTGTCAAGTCTGGAGCAAAAGTTAGCTTGGGACAGCCGCTGTATCGCTGTAGCAATTTTGAGTTACAGACGCAGCAAGAAAAGCTCCAAGCGCAGTTAAAAGAGTTAACTGCTCGTCATGATGCCTTTACCGCGACCTCACTCGGATCAGGGGGGCGGGTGCAGGCTGATCTCGTAAAAAAGCAAATCATGGCAGCGGAGTTACAGCTCGAATCTATTGAAGATCAGATCAAGGCATTGACAGTGGTTAGTCCTTCTAACGGCATTTTCATCGCTCGAGAGGCACACAGCTTGAAAGGACGATTTATCGAACGCGGGAATATTTTTGGATTTATCCGGAAGCAAAACAATGCCACTGTGCGGGTTCTTGTTCCTCAGGATCGAATTAACCTAGTTCGCCAACAAACAGATAGAATATCTGTAAGAGTGGTTGACCGCATCTCCTCAGAACTTGATGCCACTCTAACTAGAGAGGTACCGAGAGCTTCCCAAGAGCTTCCAAGCGCCGCTCTGACAATTGAAGGTGGTGGATTAATCGCGGTCAATCCTGGGGAGGGTGTAACCGCATCGGATAGCATCAGCGCATTTCAAAGCTGGTTTCAGTTTGATATAGAAATTGAGAGAGCGGAAGATGATCTTGGAATGGGGGAGCGAGTGTACGCGCGTTTTTGGCACGGTTATGAGCCACTCGCCACACAGTTGTTTCGAACTGTGCGTCAAACCTTTCTCAGTAAGTTTAACGTTTAAATTTGCGTCAGCATCTCATCCCGTGAAAAAGCAATCATGATAAGCCCTGGATTGGCACAGGAGTCTTATCCGATTCGACGCTCCGCTGAGATTCCGTCGTGGCCGACGCAAGTATCACCATGGAATGATCGTAATAGAAGGCTCGTCTGGAAACACTACTGTAAGGGGTTCCATGGCGATAAAAACCAGACATCCCCGTCATTTGAAAACTGGTCCGACTATACCGACCCTCTTCGTGTGGCGCATGAGTTTGTCATTGTTGCATCCGCTTTTGACTCGATCGGGGGATCCGAAATCAGTCGATTTCACGTCGAATCGGCCTACGCTCTTTTGAACAAAAGAATTGAGACTGTTCCTGAACGCGAAGATCGCTTAACGGTTTGTGCGCTTGCTTCGGTGGTGATGGCCCGTTGTGGTGTTCCCGTTCATTTTTTAGCCGATAGCCCGGAAGATATTTCATATGCATGGCAGTATTTACTGCCAATTTATCAAGCGCTCGATATCGATGTCGCATTGGTATCCGCCGGTGACAGTGAGAACGAACGACGTATGGCCTATCGTTCCAGCATTACGTTCACTACCACTAGAGAATGCGCGATGGATTTCGTCAGAGATGCCATGAACTGGTCAGGCAGGAGCGACTTTTCTCAGCAGAAGGTGGAACGGTTGCTCGGACGTCGCGGACGACACCATCAACTGTTGCTGAGGGGGTTGTATTGTGCGATTCATCTGGATATCGATAGCGCATTGATTGACAACGCGCGTACTCCTATCGTGATCACGAAAGATGCCCATCCGATGCATGAAACTGACGAAATAAAACGTAGTTTTGAACTGGCAGAGCAATTAGAAACTGGCGTGCACTTTACTCTCACCGGTGGAGGTGAAGAAATTCAATTCACTTCACAGGGTGAAGAGCAAATTGTCAGTTGGGGCAATGAAATAGGAGGAATCTGGGCCGGAAATCGTATCGGGAAAGTGATTTTGAAGGTTGCCCTGATCGTCCAGCGCATACTCAAAGAAGGGGAGCACTTCGCGATAGACAGAAAAGATGTTAGATGGCTCATACCCACCCGACTGGTTCCCGGTCAAGGGATATATGGCGAAGAGTTTATTCGAAAAGTCATTTTGCTTAGCATGAATGTGGAAAGCAATTCACAGAAAGAAATTATCGCCAGAGCGAGCTATCAGCAAATTTTCAGCCATTACATACACAACTGTGGCTGTTGTCACTCTGTAGCAAATCACGCCTCAGAATTCCAATCCATCTACGGTCTACCAGTTTTCAATCGCTGGGGTCGTCGGAAACAGGCCAAAGTTCAGCGCACGCATTTCCTGAACGATCAAGATGCAGAAACTGAATTTGTTTGTAGTTGGATTGAAAACAGTCTGTCCAATACACTTGATGTTGTAGTTTTCTCAGACAGCGGCAGAATAATAGAAATCGAAGAGAAACTTGAGAAAATTAAGCGATCCTGCCTAGTTTTAGGTGAATCGCAGACCGGGGGGGAAGGGAGTACATTTAGCTTAGAATATCCGACGATTGCTGAAGCAGCGCAGCTAGACCATATTCCGAATTCTGATTTACAAAAACTAGGATTTCCGATTCGACTACTGTTAGTAGGAAGGGCAGTGAGTAGAACCAAAGACAACCGTTTTCTAAATGCGATAAATCGGATTCAGCGTGAAAGCGGCAATACGATGCATGTTACACACATTGTGGCGGCAGATAGTCCGTTGTTCAAGGACCAATCTCTTGGATTTACCAAGATGGTGTACCGGATTTTTGGCGTAAAATTCGGTGGTTGGGTATTGCACCAAAATATTACAAGGGTTCAGCTCCAAAAGGGAAAAGAACTGGCTAAAATACGTCGCGACCTGCTAGCTTATGACACCGGAATGCAGGGACTATTATCTTTCTCCGGACGTGGATTGTACGAATAACACAAAGCGAATGACAAAATGAAGAAATCCTTGACAGCCTTTCTAACTCTTGTGCTGGCCCTCGCATGTGAAGTTGGAATCGCAGACGACAACTCCAAAGCGGAGGTTGTGCCGCCGGACAGTGCCCACGAGTGTTTGATAGAACCTGCCGCTGAGGTGGCGCTGAGTTCACCGGTCTCAGGCATCATTAGCTCGATCAAAGTGGATCGAGGGAATCGGGTGAAGAGAGGTCAAACTTTGGTCAGACTACAAGCGACCGCAGAACTTGCGGCGATCGAATTGGCAAAAGCGAAGCTAGAATTTGGCGAAAGAAAAGTTGTGAGAACACAGGAGTTATTCAGAGAAAACTTTACGTCTGAATACAGTGTCGATGAGGCTGTCACGGAAGCGAAGTTGGCGGAAGTTGAACTGGAACAAGCGCAAACGATCCTGAGTCAGAAGACGCTTCGCAGTCCTATCAATGGCCTGGTGGTTGAGCGTCTTGCCCAAGCAGGAGAATTTGTTTCGGATCACGAAATTCTAAAGCTTGCGCAATTGAACCCGCTTCACGTCGAAGTTGTCTTACCGGTTGAACTGGTAGGTACGGTGAAAAGAGGAATGAAAGCCAAAGTCTTCCCGCAAAAGCCGATAGGAGGAGATTACGATGCTGAAGTGCTCACTGTAGACCATGTTTTAGACGCAGCCAGCGGTACATTCGGTGTTCGTTTGGCTCTGCCGAATCCCAAGAACAAGCTGCCGGCTGGTTTGCGATGTCTGGTAGATTTTATTCGTTCCTGACCCGATATTGATGTGAAGTAAATGATGCAAACGATTCAAGAAAAATGACTAATGAAGGAAATCTTGCGGAAGTATCTAACGGGATTCCGGTAATCAAACAAACTGCTCAAGGTCAAACGAGCCAAGAATGGGAGATATTTAAGGAGGCAGGAAATGCCCTTAACCAGCTTGTTTTAGGGCAAAGCAATCTGGTGGATCGCCTATTGATTGCTTTACTTGCGGATGGTCACTTGCTGGTAGAGGGAGCCCCGGGGCTCGCAAAAACTCGAGCGGTTAAGTCACTCGCTTCAGTGGTTCAAGGCTCTTTTCACCGCATTCAGTTTACCCCTGATTTACTTCCGTCCGATCTGACGGGAACCGATATTTATCAGCCTACCGATGGCAGCTTCCATTTTCAGCGTGGTCCCTTGTTTCACAATATTGTGCTGGCAGATGAAATAAATCGCGCACCGGCCAAAGTGCAATCAGCGTTACTAGAGGCAATGGCGGAGCGGCAAATTACCGTTGGAAAAACCAGTCATGTGCTTCCACCTTTGTTTCTGGTGATGGCGACACAAAATCCGATCGAACAAGAAGGCACTTATCCACTACCAGAAGCGCAAATGGACCGATTCCTGCTGCATGTGAAGGTGAACTATCCTGCGGCAGCGGTCGAACGTGAAGTGCTGCATTTAGCGAGAAAGGAGGCGCTTGAGATCCTTGATAACGATCAATCACCTGCGCAGCTGAGCAGTTTCTTGACACCGGAGGTGGTGGATATCGCGCGAAAGCAGGTTCTATCGATTCATTTATCACCTTCTGTCGAAGAATATATTGTGCAACTTGTTCTCGCGACGCGGCACCCAGATTCTTATCATGCTGATTTGAAAGGGATGATTGAATATGGTGCGAGCCCGAGAGGAACCATCAGCCTCGAAAGAGCGGCTCGAGCCAACGCCTGGTTAGCTGGACGGGACTATGTGTCTCCGGATGATGTGCAGTCTGTGGTACACGATGTGTTACGCCACAGAATTATTGTCTCCTTTAGCGCGGAAGCTGAGGGGGTGAACAGCGACCTCTGTATTGATCGACTGTTGACTCAAGTTCCGGTTACCTGATCGCTAGAATTTGTAATCAGGTTAGCCGATGTTGCTCAGCTAAAGAACAGGGTTATGAACCAGGATCATATAGACGCCGGTATTTCGATCGATATTCCAGGACTGGTCGCGATAGGCGCGCAATCAAAGTTCAGTCATACTCAACTGTTAAGGAATGCCAAAGCGGTTTTGGCTGGTGCACACCTGTCTTCCTTTCGCGGTCGCGGCATGGACTTTGCAGAGTCTCGAGAATATCTCCCAGGTGATGATCGAAGACACATCGATTGGCGAGTCACCGCTCGTACTGGTAAACCCCATACCAAGCTCTACATCGAAGAGAAAGAACGCCCTGTATTTTTATTGGTCGAAATGGGTTCCTCGATGTTTTTTGGGACCCAGGGTGGATTTAAATCCGTGACAGCAGCGCGACTGGCGGCTTACCTGGCCTGGAGCACGGTAGGTGCGGGAGACCGCGTGGGCGGAATCATTGGACGAACCGGTGAGTTCACGGATCTTCGCCCCGCATCAGGACGGCGGGGTGCATTAAGAATGGTGAATGCATTGTCTGCTTCGACAGTATTTAATCCAGATAGCGTTGAATCTAGCGGTTCCATGCTCACGCCACTATTGGAACAGGCTGGTCGCCTCGTCCACCCAGGAAGTCAAGTTTTTATTATCAGTGATTTCTATGATGTCAACGAGGTGACTCATCAATTGACTAGCAGATTGACTAGGCACAACGATCTGATGTTTTGCCAAATTATCGATCAACTTGAGTTAGTACCACCTGAACCTGGCCGCTACCGTTTTACCAATGGTATAGAGAGCTGTACCGTGGGTTTGCAAAGCCAGCGTCGACGGCAGGAGTATCAGAATGTTTTTGCTGAGAAGGAGAGCAAACTACGTGACCTAAGCAAGCGATTCGCGATTCCCCTGGTCAGTATGTCAGCGGGTGATACATTTAGTGACGTGTTTTCTGTTAATAGCACTACCCGGGGTGTGCAACGAGCAGGTTTTCCAGTTTGAAGGGCCCTATCAATCCAATCGATAATCTCAGGGATATCCACATTCCTGCCGATCCCGGCTGGTGGCCCCCTGCGCCAGGTTGGTGGATGGCAGCCCTTGTCGTTCTAGCACTTTCGATCTGGATTATTCGGAGTCTGGTGTTCTGGTATCGTCGAACGGAGATTGTCAGAGAGTTTCGCAAGCAGCTTCAGATCCTTGCGATTGATAATCTGGATACGCCACGAAGCCGGCAAGAAGCCATTGCCTCTATTTCGAAGCTAATCAAACGGTATTGCGTTGCCATAATAGGGAAGGGGTCGGTGGCTTCGCTTCATGGCGCCGCTTTTCTAGATTTATTGGATAAAATGAGCGCCAGTAATCAGTTCAGCGATGGCCCCGGCCGGTTGATGCTGGATGGCGCGTACCGACCAGATTCCGATGGCGACGTGGAGGCGCTGAGAAAGTTAGCGCTACAAAAGCTCACAAGCCGTTCGGTATTGAGAAGAGCAGAAAAGTTAGCAGCATGAGCGGTGAGTTCCAGTTTCAAGCGCTTTGGGTATTCGTACTTCTTCCGTTACCCTGGCTGGTCTATCGCATGTTGCCCAGAGCGCATCATAACTCAGCGGCTCTCAAGGTGCCGTTCTACACGTCTTTGGAATCACTGGAGAAAGGCACACCCAGACTAAGGTCTTCTCGGCTGTGGCTGATTCTGCTTTGTTGGCTGCTACTTGTCATATCGGCGGCTAGACCACAATGGATCGGTGAGCACACCTCGGTTCCCCTAACGGGCAGAGACTTAATGATGGCCGTGGATATTTCCGGCAGTATGAAAGCGCGGGACATGTACTTTAACCACCAACCCGAAAATCGACTGGAAGCGGTGAAGCGGGTGGCAGGAGATTTTATTCAACGGCGGAAGGGAGATCGTATCGGGTTGATTCTGTTTGGTACCAACGCCTATTTGCAAGCACCACTTAGTCTTGACCGGATCACGGTCGATCAGCTATTGCAGGAATCGGCAATTGGCCTCGCAGGCGAAAAAACTGCAATTGGTGATGCCATCGGTCTGGCCGTGAAAAGACTGAACGATCGCCCTGGAACAGAAAAGTTGCTCGTTTTGTTAACGGATGGAGCGAATACAGCAGGCGAAACCAATCCCTTGGATGCAGCTGAACTGGCGAAGCTTGCTGGATTACGCATTTATACGATTGGATTTGGTAGCGACGCGTCCGGCCAAAAAAGCTTTTTTGGGCAAAACCTATTCAGTCGGAGAAACGCCGTTGATATTGCCACGTTAAGAGAAGTAGCAACGATTACTAGTGGAAAGTTTTTTCGCGCCACCGACACTGAAACCCTGGAGGAAATCTACCGCTTGATTGATCGACTAGAGCCAGTGGAGCAGGAGTTGGATGATTTGAAGCCACTGTATGAACTTTTTTACATCCCGTTGGGTTTTGCTCTGTTTTTGTCGTTTGGCCATACCTTGTTCAACCTCATCGATCAGTCAATTGTCGAGCAAAAAAGAGAGCGAAAAATGCGTGTTGTGACTTCTGGATTGCGTTCGTGAATATGGAAGAGTTTCATTTTCTGCGACCTGTTTGGCTTTTATTTATCCCCTTGACATTCGTGTTGGTGTTTCTTGTCTGGAAATACTTGGGACGAAAAAGCAATTGGGGAAAGCTGATTTCTCCGAAGCTACTTAAAGTTCTCTCAACCCAAGGTCATCGGGCAAATTCATGGGCGCCATATGTGCTACTAAGTTGCTGTTGGATAGTTGCTATGCTGGCAATGGCAGGGCCAACCTGGGAGCGCCGCCCGCAGCCACTTTTCGAACAAAACCTGAGTCGAGTAATTTTGTTTGATCTTTCCCTGTCAATGAACAGCAGTGATCTCCAACCCAGCCGACTACAACAGGCCAAGTTTCAGCTTATCGATTTGATTCAGTCGGCGAAAAATCAACAACAGGCATTAATTGTGTTTGCTGGTGATGGATTTATCGTTGCGCCGTTTACCAATGATGCCGAAACACTAGTGAATCTGGTCCCAGGTCTCGATGTCAACACAGTCCCAGTACAAGGCAGTCGAGTTGATAAGGCATTGCTACTCGCGGCAGAGTTGATTCGAAATGCGGAGGTTCGCTCCGCTGAATTAGTCTTAATCGCTGATGGTGCCGATCCCAACAGTGTGCTTATCGCAAAACAGTTGGCAGACGCGGGGCACCGCTTGCACGTTCTTGGTGTCGGTACCAGACAGGGTGCACCGATTTTGCTTGGCGACGGAAGTCTACTCAAAGATCAAAATGGTAATATTGTGATCCCGTCTCTTGATCAAGCGCATCTAAGCACACTCGCCGCTGCCGGCGGAGGCACTTACGCCAATATCGGACTGGACGACCAGCAAATTCAGCGACTCAACGCGGTCGATGAGAGTGTGGAAAACCTGGTTTCCGCAGCGAACGCTACCTCTTTGGTTGGCGATAGTTGGGTGGATGCGGGCACTCTTTTTCTTCTTCCGCTGTTACTACTTGCCAGCCTGGGGTTTCGCCGAGGCTGGTTACTCATGATTGTTTTTCTGGTATCACCTCTGCCTGACGAAGCTTATGCTTTTGAATGGAGAGATCTCTGGCTAACCCCCAATCAACAAGCAGCCCAGGCAATGAATTCAAAGGGAAATATACAAGTACCTTCGGATGCCTCGACACGTTGGCAAGCGGCGGCAGCCTTCAGGCAAAAACAGTATGAGGAGGCGCTGACCTCGTACAATGAAATCACTTCTCGAAAGGGTGTCTCCGCGACCGATTTTTATAATCTCGGTAATGCTCAAGCAAAATCGGGCCAGCTGCAGAAAGCGCTCGAGAGTTATGAGCAATCACTGGAATTGGATCCAAAACTGCAGGACGCTATCTACAACCGCAATATCGTTCGGCAGTTGCTAGAAGATCAGGAACAGAAAAAAGGAGAAAGTCCACAGGCGCAATCAGATCAACAGAATCAGGAGCAGCAACCTGGCGAAGAGGAGAGCGAGCAGGATAATCAGGGTAAAGGCCAGCAGTCTCCTGAGAACGGAGAAATGCAGGAAGCGCAAAATCAGCAACAGGAGCAGCGGCAAGCAAACTCCGCTGAAAAACAGGTTTCAGATATCGAGGAAGACATGGAACAGGGAGAAGGAGAACAGGAGGAAAACTCCTCGGCAGACGAGCCCCAGCAAGTCGCTCAGCTCGAACAGAAAGAGAACATGTCCGGAGACTCACTCAGTGAAGAGGAACAAGCTCTGGAGCAATGGCTTAAAAAGATACCTGATGATCCTGGTGGGTTGTTAAAACGGAAGTTCCTTTACCAGTATCGATTGCGTGATGACTCCGCAGTGGAGCAAAACCCTTGGTAATTAAAATACACTATCTATCACTGTTGTTTCTGCTCTGGCCGATCGGGAGTTGGGCGGAAACAACCGCTCGATTCAATCGCGATACCATACGCTTGAACGAAACCGTGGAACTGATCATAGAATCCGATCAAACATCCATATCTCATGATGTTGATTACTCGGAGATTGAAAAGCAATTCCGCATCGTCAGTAAACGGCGGGATACCAACGTTACGGTAATGAACGGTCAAAGTCAGCTGGTCCACCGATGGCGCGCTGAACTAGCCCCACGCTCGGTAGGTTCGTTCGGGGTTGGGCCCATCACTGTAGAGCGAGAGAAAACGAATCGACTGCGATTGACCGTATTGCCTAAGGCTGAGGAAGCCAGCACCGGTGAAGAAGTATTTATTGAGTTGGAAGTCGACAACGATAGTGTCTATGTTCAGCAGCAGATACTGCTGACGGCGAACCTGTTTGTTTCTGTGCGGCTGTTGGACGGCTCACTCGTGGATCCCGCTCCCGCGAATACTCTAGTTAGGCGATTGGGAAAGGATATTCGCTATGAAACTAAAAGAGCTGATAAATCCTATGCAGTTTTCCAACGTCGCTATGCGCTCATTCCTCAGAAAAGTGGAGAAATGATTATTCCCGCACTCCAGTTTGAGGGGCTCGCGGATGATATCGGCGTTTCTAACAGCGGTGTTTTCAGCCCCCTGTTCAGTCAGGGTAGAAGAATTTATGCCAATGGGAAAGCGATTAGAATTGACGTTCGGCCGCCGGCCGCTGCGTTTACTGGTAAGAATTGGCTGCCTTCTGATTCGGTGACTATTTCTGAAGATACCGGTAATTCGGATCGCATTGAGGTCGGGCAGCCGATCACTCGAAAGATTCGATTGCAAGGGGTAAATGTAACCGCCGAGCAATTGCCCGAACCGTTCATAGAATCTGTAGAAGGTATCCGGAGCTATCCGGATCAGAGTCGTCTCATCACGGAAGATACTGAAACTGGCGTGGTTGGAACCATGTCCATTGATATCGCTATGATTGGATCCCGCGCCGGAACTATGACCTTGCCGGAGATATCGATTCCCTGGTGGAATACCGACACCGATCAAATGGAGACAGCGGTTTTACCAGCAAGGGTAATAGAAATCGTGGAGAACACGATGGTTGCGAATGAAACCGCGACTCAGAATCTCAGTGGGGGTGACGTGAATGGGCCCACCGATAAACAGGTTCAATCGACCCCAGGCGCAGAGAAAACAAGTCAAAATGAAAGCAAGCGATGGAAGTGGATGACGGCCGGAATGGCTCTGATGTGGTTGGTCACCCTGTATTTGCTGTTTCGCTCAACGCAAAGTAGAAAACGAACACTCCACCACACTGGAGAATTAGAGAATCGGAAATTCGCCGATCACTATGAACGCGTACAGCGCGCATGCAGCCAAAACAACGCAATTTTTGCACGGAATGCCTTAAGTGAGTGGGCCATGGCTAAGTTTGATCAGTCAGGTACACTATCGCAAATAGCCGATCAAATCGATGTTAAAGGAGAATACGCAGATCAATTCCGTGAGCAATTGCGGCATCTGGATCAATACTTGTTCTCTTCGGCTTCTTCGGAATCTTGGCAAGGTGCGGCAATGTGGCGAGCATTTGACTATGTTTTTACGGCCCCCATTCACTCCGAAACGAAGTCCAGTAACGCATTACCCCACCTGTATTCGGATCAGTAAATTGGTATGCCAGAGCACTTTCCTCTCTGACAGATATGCCATATTCTCGCGGGTTCCAGACTTATCTACTGAACACTATTTTTCATGCCTACAATCCACTATGTGCTGCACGACGGCACACGACATTCTATCGACGCTCCAATCGGTGACAGCGTAATGCTGGTTGCCTTGAGAAATGATTTTGAAGGTATTCTCGCGGAGTGCGGCGGGGCATGCAGTTGTGCAACTTGCCATGTCCATATCGATCCTGAATGGGTGAACAAATTGCCTGAGATGGATGATTTGGAGCAGGAGATGCTCGATTTTGCTGAAAATGTGGACGACACAAGCCGCTTAAGTTGTCAGCTAAAGATTACTGACGAAATGGATGGTTTGATCGTCAACGTACCAGAATCTCAATACTAGGCTCGCGAAAGAAAGTGACCACTCCGCAGACTGACTCCATTGGCGAAGTGCTCTGGCAGCCCGATCAGCTGGCGATAGATAATGCCAATATTTCTCTATTTATCAATAATATAAGTGGATTATATAAAGAAGTATCTGATTATGACTCACTATACCAATGGAGTGTTAAAAACCCTGAGCTTTTTTGGCAGGAAACCTGGTCACAATTTGAGGTGATTTTCAGCCAGCCGGCAACCTCGGTTTTACAAAACCCTCAGGCGATGCCCGGCGCACGTTGGTTTCCGGGAGCAAAATTAAATTATGCCGAGAATATGCTGCGTTTCAATGACGAAACCACAGCGATTATTTTTCGGCAGGAAAGTGGGGAAGAACGGCGGCTAAGTTATCGAGCGTTGAGAATGGAAGTGGCGCGCTACGCATACTGGTTGCGACAAAATGGTGTCAGAAAAGGGGATCGCGTCGGTGCGTATATGGCAAACATGCCGGAAACCATTATCGCTTTTCTTGCCACCGCTAGCATTGGAGCAATTTGGTCATCTTGCTCTCCAGACTTTGGCGTCAAGGGAGTGATGGAGCGCTTTGTACAGATAGAACCTAAAGTGCTCTTCACCATAGACGGCTATCATTACAATGGGAAATCTCACGACGTAATTTCATCTGCCGCTCAGGTGGTGGAACAGATTCAAAGTATTGAGAAAATCGTGGTGGTACCACTGCTGGATTCTCAACCTGATATCGGGCGATTAGCGGCGACAGGTAGAGATATAGTTCTTTCATATAACATTAAAAATAATTCACAAGATATTGAATTTGAACAATTATCTTTTGATTATCCTTTGTATATTCTGTATTCTTCTGGCACAACCGGTGCACCAAAATGTATCGTCCATAGTGCTGGTGGTTCGTTGCTGCAACATCTGAAGGAGCATCGGCTTCATTGTGATGTTGGCAGAGAGGACAAGCTGTTTTACTTTACAACCTGTGGTTGGATGATGTGGAACTGGCTGGTGTCTGGACTCGCGAGCGGATGTACCCTGGTTTTGTATGAAGGTTCCCCCTTTTTCCCGCGTCGCCGAAGTTTGTGGCAGTTTGCCGAAGAGGTGGGAATCACTGTTTTTGGCACGAGTGCTAGATATTTGGCGGCCTGTTCCAAAGCGAGATTGGTCCCCGCTGGAGAATATGACTTATCAAAATTGCGGGCGATTCTCTCTACCGGCTCACCGCTGGCACCGGAAAGTTTTGACTACGTGTATTCCAACGTCAAAAAGGACGTCATGCTGTCGTCTATTTCTGGTGGCACAGATATCGTTTCCTGCTTTGTGCTCGGTAATCCAACACGACCAGTCCGGCGAGGGGAGATTCAATGCCGAGGGTTAGGTATGGCGGTGGATGTTTTTGTTGACGGTCAATCGGCTGTGGGGCGGCGTGGTGAGCTGGTTTGCACCCGACCTTTCCCCAGTATGCCCATCGGTTTTTGGGGCGAACCGGACGATAGTCGGTACATTGATGCGTATTTCTCCCGGTTTGATCAAGTCTGGGCGCAGGGAGACTACGCCGAAATCACCCAAAACGATGGCGTGATCATTTACGGTCGTTCAGATGCTGTGTTGAATCCTGGTGGAGTGCGTATCGGCACTGCTGAGATTTACCGCCAGGTAGAAAAGGTCGATGCGGTGCTGGAGAGTATTTGTATTGGTCAAATTTGGTCCAACGACGTACGTATTGTGCTTTTTGTGATTCTGCGCGATGGGGTAGAGCTGGACGCATCTCTTAAAGCAGAAATCCGAAAAGTAATAAAAGAAAACACCACTTCCCGTCATTTGCCTAAGAAAATTATTGCGGTTCCCGATATTCCCAGGACACTGAGCGGTAAGATTGTGGAGTTGGCAGTACGAAACATCGTGCATGGCGACCCTGTTAAAAATACCGATGCGCTGGCCAACCCGGAAGCATTAGAGCACTTTCGTGATCTGCCAGAGCTCCAAGAGAATTAATTCATCAGGATAGATTTGAATCATGACAAATGAAGTACATGTAGTCAGCGGTGTTAGAACCGCGGTGGGCGACTTTGGTGGCAGCCTGAAAGATCAGCGCCCTGGAGATTTAGGTGCTGCGGTGGTGCGTGAGGCGGTTTCCAGAGCGGGGGTAGCACCCGAATCGATCGGCCATTGTGTCATTGGTAATGTGATTCATACTGAAGCGCAGGATATGTACATTTCACGAGTAGCTGCGCTGGGAGGTGGGCTGCATCATCATACTCCCGCGGTGACGGTCAATCGATTGTGTGGTAGCGGCCTTCAGGCGGTAATCACTGCTGCACAGCAGATTCAGCTGGGTGTTTGCGATGCCGCCGTGGCGGGTGGCGTGGAGTCGATGAGCAGGGCGAGTTACATTGCTACCGGTGCACGCTTCGGTAACCGTATGGGTGACGCCAAAATGATCGATATGATGCTGGCAGCGTTGCATTGTCCGATTGAAAAATATCATATGGGTGTCACCGCAGAAAATGTGGCGGAAAAGTGGAGCGTCACTCGCGCTGATCAAGATGCGCTGGCACTTGTTAGCCATCAACGCGCCCAGAACGCGATTGAAAATGGCTATTTTAAAAATCAGATATTACCCATTGAAATCAAATCGAGAAAGGGCAGCTTTCAATTTGAGCAGGATGAACATGTTCGAATGGGAGCGTCGCTTGCCGACATGGAAAAGCTTCGCACTGTTTTCAAAGAAGACGGCACTGTTACAGCGGGAAACGCTTCAGGGATCAACGACGGTGCTGCAGCACTCGTATTAATGGACGGTAGCCGTTGTGAACGAGATGGTATTTCTTCCAGGGCGAAACTGGTGAAGTATGCTTTTGCGGGGGTAGAGCCCAAATACATGGGTATTGGACCAGTTCCCGCCGTTCAAAACCTGTTGGCAGACACCGATATCAGCGTGAGTGACATCGATGTCTGGGAGGTGAACGAGGCGTTTGCTGCGCAGGCGATTGCAGTGCAGCGAGAGCTCGAAATCCCTGCTGAAAAACTCAACCCGAACGGTAGCGGAATTTCATTGGGACACCCCGTTGGCGCGACTGGTGCAATCATCACCGAGAAAGCATTGTCTGAACTGGAACGAACTGGTGGCAAACTCGCCGTCGTCACCATGTGTATTGGTGGCGGGCAAGGTATTGCCGCGTTATTTGAACGCACTGGGTAATCAGTAAAAACCCATGGCGGGTTCACTAGAAGGAGTGCGTGTCATCGATATGACGCGGATACTTGCCGGACCCTGGTGTACGCAGCTCTTGGGAGACCTCGGTGCTGAGGTTATCAAGGTAGAACATCCTTTGCGCGGCGACGATACACGTCATTGGGGGCCACCCTGGCTGAAGGATGAAGATGGCAACGAGACAGCGGAATCTTCTTATTATCTCTCTGCGAATCGCAACAAATCCTCTCTGGCGGTGGATATCAAAACCCCGGAGGGATGCGACATTGTCAAACAGCTGGTTCAAAAGAGCGATGTGTTTATCGAAAACTTCAAAGTCGGTGGGTTGGTGCAATATGGTCTGGACTACGAGTCGCTGAAAAAGATCAATCCGGAGATTGTCTATCTCTCAATTACCGGTTTTGGCCAAACCGGACCAATGGCAAAACAACCAGGATACGATTATTTGATTCAGGGGCTGGGCGGGTTGATGAGTATTACCGGCCTTCCTGACGACGTACCAGGAGGAGGTCCACAACGGGTGGGGGTGGCAATTACCGATATCACCACCGGCTTATACGCAACTATCGGGATTCTTTCGTCACTCTACGAACGTAAGCGTACCGGCAAGGGGCAGTACGTTGATCTCGCACTTCTAGATACCATGGCGGGATGGCTGGCCAATCAAGCTTCAAGCTATCTGACAGGCGGCAAGTTACCGGGGAGAACAGGAAACTGGCATCCTAATCTCGCACCATATCAGCCGTTTAAGACAAAGGACGGTAATATGATCCTGGCGGTTGGGAACGACATGCAGTTTGAATCACTATGTAATATTTTAGGGTTACCTGCATTGGTTAGTGACCCGCGATTCGCGACCAATCCTGATCGCAATGCCAACAGAGTTGAGTTGGAGAAATTACTTCAGGCACAGTTTTCGCAGAATACGACAGACTATTGGGTTACGACACTCCCGTCACAAGGTGTACCGGCATCAGCGATTAATTCCATACAAGAAACCTTCGATATGCCGCAAATTCAAGCACGCAACATGCAAATTGAAATGACGCATCCCTTGTCTGGAAAAATCCAGGGCGTTGCCAATCCCTTGAAATTCTCCGAAACCGAAATCACATATAGAAAGCCACCACCGATGCATGGCGAAGATACCGACGATATTCTCGAATCAATACTGAGTATAGATAAGGAGAAAATTGAATCTTTGCGCCAAAGAGGTATCCTCAAATAGAGGAAGTCTGGCTTGTAGTGTTGCCTCATTAACACAAAATATATCGTGTTATCTGTTTCGTCTGATTGGTATTTTATGCAGCCCGCATTTTTTAAGGAGCAAAGACAATGTTTATCGTTTTACTAAAATTCTCTGACAATAAATCCAGCGCACCAGAGCATATGGAAGCCCACAACAGTTGGATCCAACAAGGGTTTGCCGACGGCGTTTTCTTATTAGCTGGCAGTTTGCAACCGGGAATGGGGGGCTCAGTGGTCGCCCACAACATCCACCGAGAAGCATTAGAGCAAAGGGTTGGTATGGATCCATTTGTAAAAGAAAACATCGTGAAGGCAGAAATTTTGGAGATTGAGCCAAAGAAAGTCGACGAACGCCTGCGCTTTCTTGATGAGAATGTTTCATGAATATCCAAAAGATCGCTGCATTTTCGGATCAAAATATCGGGGGGAATCCAGCTGGCGTCTTAATAGCAGACACACTACCTGATACCGCTGAGATGCAGAGTATCGCGGCAGAGGTCGGGTTTTCTGAAACCGCATTTGCAACACCGTTGGAGTCAGGCTTTCGAGTTCGCTATTTTTCACCAGAATCCGAAGTACCATTTTGCGGACATGCCACCATTGCTTTGGGCGCTGCCCTTGCGCTGGAATTCGGAGATGGTATTTTCAATCTCGCTCTCAACGATGCAGAAATTAGCGTAGAAGGTTCGAAAGATGGTGAGATTCTGTCTGCCGCCCTGCAATCACCGCCTACCCATAGTGCGCCTGCATCGCCAGCGCTCGTTGAAACCGTGCTCGACTTGTTTGGCTATTCAGAACAAGATTTGAACCCTGATATCCCGGTCGCAAAAATACACGGCGGAGCGAACCACTTAGCAGTAGCGCTCAATTCTCGCGAAGCCTTGGCGGCGATGAAGTATGACCTTGATGTCGGACGGGATCTAATGAATCGGGAACAATTGGTCACCATACTGCTCGCCTACGCGGAAACACCGCAAATATTTCATACCCGAAACCCATTCGCTTCCGGTGGTGTGTATGAGGATCCGGCGACCGGAGCCGCCACCGCGGCATTTGCAGGATATCTGCGAGATCTAAACTGGCCGCACAATGGACTCATCGATGTGGTCCAGGGGGAGGACATGGGAATGCGATCGAAACTACGAGCAGAATTCAGCAACACAACGGGTGCCTCGATTCGTGTTTCAGGAACTGCGAGAATAATGTAACGGAAAATGGGTTTCCTCGAAATCTCGGCTGTCAATTGATAAGGAAATCGATATTGAAACAATGGCGCAGTCACTGCATAGTGCAGTCAGTGCTCTCACCGACCAGAATCATTCATTGTTGATAGAAAAACCATCGTTATGTCAGGTGAAAAAGATTTAAACACGCTACTTAGATCGATGTCACCTGTGCAGATGGAAGGAGAGTTTGTTTTCTGTACCTTTGACACCGCGAGGTATGGTGATCATGCAAACTTAAACCCGGTTGTTTCTGTACAAGAAGCCGAA
>JAHQWE010000039.1 GCA_019633985.1 Acidiferrobacterales bacterium
AAGGTAAAGCAGTTTTTATCGTGGCAAAAAAACCAGGCTAGCGCATTACCTGCTTATCGCATAAATCTCAGGCTCTGGCGACGATCAGCGCTCTGTTAAAACATTGATACGGACAAAGCGTTTTAAAACCCACAAGCTCCAACCACTCGCGATAGTCCCCGACTGTCGCGATGTGGTCATCCTTCGCACTGTACCGCTGGTGATAAGAACTGAAATCAAGGGCTTCTTCCGCAGTCTGTGAACGCAACCAGTTCCAGGTTGCATTCCAGTCGTCGTACCAGCCATCAGCGGAATACTTGAACCGGTCCAAGATATAGAACGGCTGGTGGTCAGGTAACCACTCTCTTACATTGGTAAAAACCTGGCGCTTCACATCATCGGTGACTTCATGCAGTGCCTGCACACAAACCACGGCATCAGGTAATGTTGCAGGGACAAAATCACCCAATGCGGCGAAGTCGAGTTCTAACAGAGAGATGTTGTCAACGCCTTCGCTGTTACATCGCCTCGCAGCTAACTCCAGCATTGCTGATGAATGATCTACCCCTGTTATCTTGCAACTCGTAAACGCTTCAGGATGTCGACTGCGTAATGCAATCTCGAATTGCGCAGAGCCAATACCGAGGTCAAGTAAGTGATTTGCCCCGGATGCCGCAACCATATCAGCGAGTAACGATAGCTGATTGCGTCGATCCGGATTGGTGCGCAGGTTTCCAGATTCATCCCAGTTCGCGGCGAAACCTTCATCCATCCAGTTGTCTTTCGTCACTACTGAATAACCGAGCTAGCGCGCTATCAGTGGTTTAATCAAAATCGATAAACATCGCCGATGTCCAAACTTTGGCATCGTCCCCCTGATGGGCGACCATGTATACCGGTCGGTGGCCGTGTGGACCATTTTCGGATTCCACTCCAAAGCTTCCTGTTATCTCTCTTGGCGGCGGTGTGTCGCTGATTCGATCCATCGCCAGAAACATATCCACGCCCGGCAGCTCCTTTCTCATGGTTGCCGCCTCCAACAATTCTTGGCCGGTAATTTCCCAGGTAAAGGTGGGGCAATGAATGAACGGATTGCCTTTAAGTGGATCACCCACTTTCACATAGCCATCGATCGTCCCCTCAATCTTGATCTGCGCCGTAGCGAGATTGGTAACGTCTAGCTCTATCGCATCGACGTCGCCGTAAGTGTCGCTCTTAAAACCCACAGTTGTCGCATTTTCGCGCCAGCAGGTTTCTTCCAGATGTTCGAAACCCAAGCCCACAAATTCATTGATGATTGCATTGGTGATGGTGATCTTTCCCTTCCAGATTGCCCATCGATAGCGGTCTTTGATTCTCGCACCACCCCAGCGGAACCGGATCATTCGGTCGGAGTAACCCAGCTCTTCCTGCAAATTACGTCTCCAGATTTCACCCGTGTGATCATAGGCAATCACCTTGTCCCAGCCGCGATCTCCTAAAAACCGATAGTCGATTTGAGCGGGCCCACTGTGACTGAATTCGTCACCCATAATGTGATCACCACAACTAATGAGTCCAAAGGTTCGCTCACCCGTTGATGCAAAGGTATGTCTTTCTCGAAGTGCGGTGGCGATGGATTTACGCGTGAGTTCCGGGGCAATGACGCCGGATATTCCGCCCTTTGTGCCGAACACTGCGGTACCCGGAACCCCTCCGCCGCATCTTCCACGGTGCTCATCTCCCGCCATGCTCGCACCTATTTTATAACCTCTTTCCATGGCCTCCTGATAGAGCCAGCCGAAGTGGCCCCAGGCAGAACCAATTTCAATTAGTTTCTCAAGCTCGGGATGATGCCAGTCTAGAATGCAGCGTCTTCCACCCACATGAGGAATCAGCAAATGGCCTTCTGGGTCGTTAATGTAGGCAGCCCATAACTCTTCAAGTGGCCACACCCCGGGAACGGCTTCGGTCGTACCTGAATCTTCATTCCAGTCCACAGAGCGAACATGAGTGCCATCTTTGAGATAAGGAAAACCCGGCTCATCGTCGTGCAAAAAAATCACATTGTGGTCGCCGCCTGCGCAAGAACTTCCACACCACTCGGTTCCTGGGTAGGCGATAAATTCGCCGTCCGTACAGATCTCCCGAATCAGTGCAACCGTGCTGTTCCACCTCTCAGTAGTGATATTAAAATCATTGTGTGCGAAGGCAAGTACATCGAGGCCGGTAACATCTCTACCGTAGGTCAAGTTGTATTCGGTGGAGTTCGTGCCAATCGTATCGTTCGAATGTACATGCAGATCGGTATAGTAAATTCGCGGATAGTTGAGGCTCTCGTCAATCGTAACGTAAAACTTCTGATCCCGAACGGCGGGATGACCTGGCATAGTTGCTCTAATCATTAATTCACCGTGCTGATCCGTGGGAACGTCCTCAAGCAAAGACACACTCCACCCCTCAGCCGGCATCGTAAGTTCTTTTTGATAACAGTTTTTACCATCGAGTGTGGCTTCAACCTGAATCTTGTCAGCACGATTCCAACAGGTATTACCCCATTCGTCTTCAGCTCGTACGCGAAGCGGTAGATTTTCACCTTGCTTGACTATGCGGGAACCCGCCCATTGCAGCAGTGCGGGTTTACCTGGTTTTATATTCACAACCAGGTCAGGTTCTACTGCGGCGAAACGTGACGAACCTAATGGATCTACATAACAACGAAATTTAAAATCCTGTTCGGTAAATGTTTGCACTCTGGTGCCCGGGCCACCAAAACGACGGTCACCCATTCGAATAACAATGTGATCACCCGCCTTCAGATAGCCATCAAATGTGTCGACAATGATGGCTTTTTGGAATGGGCGCTCGTGTCCTTTCTGATCAAATCGAACTGATAGCTTTTGAACCGATGCCGGGCTTTGCCCTTCTACAGTCGGGGCTGCATGATACTCAGCAGACACATAGTTCGCCGCAGAAGGATCAGAAGTTTGAAATAGCTCCCAATCGGAGTAAAAACGAAACGTCGCTTTAAACCATGACCCATCCGCCATTCCGGATTGACCTAGTTCATAGTCAATGACGATTTCTTGCCAGGAGCCCGCATCCATTTCGTCGATGTTACAACTGACCTTTCCTAAAAAAGACATATCTTTGGTCTTGTCATACAAACCCACAGGCGCAAAGTAGGAATCGCCCAGTTTTTGCTTCAGCTCAGCGTCGCTCATTTTTTCCATGGAATCATTCTCTTATTTCGTATTACTTAAATTTCTACAGTTCTCATCGCTTCTATGAAAACTTACGTTTGCGTATTGTTTGCCGCCAGTTACCGACACTCTCGATCGATCATTTAAACTATTGGATGCCCCAATTAGTCCGTAGTTAAGTCTTGGCATCTGACTGTTTTTGTTTGCCTTTGAAGCTGCCCCAGAAAGTCCGAACGACAACAAACAGCGTGAGCACCATCAGCCCCATTGCCACCGGCCGTTGTAAAAACATATAAGTGTCATTCTGAGAAATGATGACCACCTGTTGCAGCGCGCGCTCCCACTCGGGCGCGAGTATGAAACCAATCAACAGCGCTACATAGGAATAGTCAAATTTGCGCATAAAATAACCAATCAGCCCAAACGTCAGCATCACACCCACATCAAACAGAGAGGACTTTCCCAGATACGCGCCCATCACACAGGTGAATATGACAATGGGATAGAGCACCATCGCTGGTATATCCACAGCCTTACAAAAAAACCGCAATCCAAATCGACCAATCACCAACAGAAACAAACTTGCAAGAACCAGGCTTCCGTATATCCCATACATCAGCTGCGCATTTTCCTTGAATAGCAATGGCCCGGGTTGCATGCCGTGAATCATAAATGCGCCCATCAACATTGCTGCAGCCAAATTACCTGGAATACCAAGAACGAATAGTGGAATTAAACTCGATGCAACTACTGAACTGTTTGCGGATTCAGAAGCTGCAATTCCTTCCAGACGACCCTTACCAAATTCATCTTTATGTTTGGAACGCTTCATCGCCTGGTCATAGGACATAAAGGAGGCGACAGGCGCACCTAACCCAGGCATCGCCCCGACACCAATCCCAATAAAACTGCCGCGCAACAGTGTTTTAAAGCTCGAAAAGAACTCCTTAAACGGTATAAACCTGTCTTCAGGTTTCGAAGAGAACTTATGGGCAGACTGTTCGCCTCCGCCTTTTACTGTAAATCTTTCGAGCTGAATCAGTATTTCAGAAAACGCCAGCAAACCAATTGCCACTGGAATCAAAGACAAGCCACTGCCGAGTTGATAAACATCGAAGGTGAGCCTCGGTAATGCGGTAACAGGTTCTGTCCCAATCAATCCGAGCAAGATGCCAAAGGCTGCCGCCATCAACCCGCGTCCAATTGAGCTGGTGCCAATACCAGCGATCACGGTCAACGCTAGAGATATCAGTGCAAAAATCTCCGCTGGCCCCATAAACAGCGCCACGGCGGCGAGCGGGGCAGCAATAACAATTAATACAATCGTCGAAAGGAAGTCTCCAGCGACCGAGCTATACAGCGCCATCCGAAGTGCTTTTTCCCCCTTACCTTGTTGGGTAAGAGGATAGCCATCCCAGGATGTTGCTGCGGCTTCTGGAGTACCCGGAGTACGCAACAAAACAGCGGACACTGCCCCACCAAAGAATGCCCCTTTATTTAAGCCTACTAAAAACCCGATCGCAGTCAGTGGCGTCATGTAGTAGGTAATGGGGATAAATAGGGCAATCGCCATTGGGCCGTTGATACCCGGAATTGCGCCAATCAGTACCCCAACCGACACACCAATCAACAAAAACATCAGGCTGTTTGGCGTAATCGAATCCAACAACCCAGCGATGATTAATTCCATACGTTTTTTCCCGCCGACGTTTAATTATTCGAATAATTGCGGACCGGGGACCGGAACACCGAACCCGTAGCGCATGATGATATAAAGTGTCGAGACCAGTACGACCGCCACAATGATGGACTGCAACCAACGGCGACTGCCAATGAGGTATTGGAGCACCATCAGAAAAACGAGTGATGCCGGTACGTATCCCACATAATCAATGGACAGAAGTAGCAGCACGCAGGGAATCACGATGCTGGCGAGGTGCTTTAAATTCACGCGGCCCACCTGGGTGAAGCCAGCCTCGTCACCAAGATCTTCGGGGAAAGCCGATTCCTCAGGAGGAATCGGCTTTCCCATCTTTACCGCAATCAGGTTCCGCGCCAGGGAAATCACCGCCATCACCAAGATCACGCAGACCGCGACAATAGGAACCAACGCAGGTGGTGCACCATAGCCCGGATATTCCGGTGTGTAGGTTGGAATTGCCCAGGTTAGCAGCAATATCCCAAAGCTGATAACAAACACATAGCCCAACGTATCACGTGTTATTCGTGTCATTGAATGACCCTCAAACTACTGTTTGTTAATTGGTAACGCTACTTATTCAACTAGATATTCGTTACCTATTTTTGTGCTTGTTGACCAAAAGTTTCGTAAAGCTCAGCAGCTGTGCTGTCCGCAGTGGCTTCGCCCCATTCAACTGGTCGCATTAATAGATTTCCAGTAATGAACTCTTTGGTTTCTTCACTGTTTGCCAATGTGTCAGCAGCTTCAAGTAGCTTAGCTTTGGCATCCGCATCCAGGTCTTTAGGTGCAACCAATGCAACGATCATCTCCACCTGTTCGTCATACCCCTGTTCGCGCAGTGTAGGCACATCCGGTATAGGAGGAAGCCGATCTCCCAGCGCTGCTGCGATCAATTTAATACTGCCAGCTTCCACGTGCTTGTAAAGAATCGCGCCAACGTAGCCCACATCGGCATGGCCGCCGGTCACAGCTTTAATCACAGAGGGGCCGCCTTTAGATGGTATGAGTGATAACTTCACTCCCTCTGCCTTGGCGATCCGAGTGATGGCATCCCGATCATCGGCACCGTGAAACATGGCCACCATTGCCTTGTCGTTTTCCTTATGCCAGGTAAATGCTTCTTTCAATGTATTCCACGGTTTGTCACTTTTCGAAATGAAACCACTGGAGTTCAATGCAACAAGGGTCAGATAATCGAAGTCTTCAGGTTTGTATGTCAGCTTGGCGTGATGCGGCGCGTAGGTGTAGGCAGTGAGAGACGTCACGCCGATGGTATATCCATCTGATTTCGCCCTACTCAGCTCTGTGGCCATCACCGTGCCATGGGAACCTGTTACATTTTTAACATTGATCGGCTGTCCAAGAATTTCGCTCATTCTCTGGCCTAAACCGCGAGTCAATCGATCAATTTGCGCTCCGGGTTGAGTCATTGTCAAGAAGGTGATGGGTCGGCTTGGGAAGTCTGCCGCGCTAGCGCTCGCCATGACAATTGCCGTTGTAAATCCCATCGCAAGACTGAAAAATCTACGCATCATTATTCTCCTAGGTGTCAGTGATTTAGTACTTTTTTTGGAGTCAGCCCCGCCTGAACAACCGGCAATAGCCTTCCATTTACTTTTTCTATGGGTCTATACTAAATAACTTGTGAAGTGAAGTTTGTCGCCCAGATGACATAGTGGCGGCAGATTCCTCTTCTTTACGGCAATAAATAAAGACTGAATCTCTCTATCAAATAGTCGTAAGTGATTGGTTTAATTACAATTTCTAACAGATGATGAGGTATTTAAGGAGGGTTCAGTACTACGCAGGTTCTCAGTTTAACCATGCGCTATGAAATATCCTTATGAAAGTCCTGTGAGCAATCTTTCCAAAACAGCCCTCGATTCTCCGTCGAACCTGTTGCCCCAAGATCTCTCGGGTATCGACGAAGGCGATGTTGACTGGTCCAATGCCCACGCCAACTTCTTCTCCAGCCTTTCGAAGGAAGAAATACAGGATCTCCTGCGATGCTCACGTCGACTGACGTTAAAGTCGCGAGACAACCTTTTCCGAGCCGGTGACTACTCAAACGATGTGTATATCGTTGCCGAAGGATGCATTCGGTTGTCCCAGGTAGCTTCCACCGGCAAAGAGACCATACTGTGGTTCAACTTTCCTGGTGAGATTTTTGGTATGGCTGAGCTTTGGAGTGGAAACCATCGTCAAATTTATGCCGTAGCCAATGAACCTACTGAGGTTTATTCGATCAGTAGTCAGGACTTCACCGCATTTTTAGGCGCACATCCGGAAGCGGCGATGAAAGCAATAGGTGTATTGTCAGCAAGGGTCCGAGCGCTGGGTCACATCCTCGTCGGACTGACCTCGGATAACGTTGAGACTCGTGTCGCTAGATTATTTATGCGCTTCGCAGCCATATCATCAGGTAACCGCTGTTGCACGGGAACCACAACGGGTGAGCTTTGTGTCAATGTTCGATTAACACATCAGGATATCGCAAACCTGATTGGCGCTAGTCGCCAAACTGTGACCACAACCCTTGCCCACTTAAGAAAGATCGGTGCATTGCGCGCGGTCAATCATCATATGCATATTGCGCAACCGGAACACTTACGACACTTATTAGATTTAAGTGCTGCATAAAAGAAGGAAATCTACTCTGTTATGAATCTACTGCGATGGCCACACGAGGCCGCAAAATATCCTGGCGATACAATCAGCGCTTTTTCTGTACCTGGGAGTAATGTTGCACTGGACTTTCATGGCGATCCTGCCACTGCCGGACTCGCAGTTTTTTCGGATGGCAATCATCATATGGCGCTGGAAGCCTCAGTCCGCGCATTCCTTGAAGACAATCCAAGTGCCGGTGATGTGTTTTACACCACGACACCACCCGCGCCGCTGGTAACTGCCCTAACGGGTGATGGCTTAGCGGTCGGGAATCTTCGCATCAGCCGAAAGCCGGATGTATTTATCGGCCCACAAAACATTATTGAAGGGCTATTCGAGAAAGGATTGGTGACACAGCATGCCCCTTTTGCCGAAAGTCGGGGATGTGTTTTATTGGTTCGCAAAGGTAACCCAAGGGCAATCCAGAGTATCGCTGATTTACTTGCCGATGAAGTTAGGTTGACCTGCTCCAATCCGGTTTCTGAGAAAGCCAGTTTTGAAGTATATAGGGAAGCTGCGAATAACCTGGCGACAGCAATGGATGTGGACCAGGAAGCCATCATCACCAAACTATCGGTGAGCGGACCACGAACTGTACATTCTCAAGTTATTCATCATCGAGAGGTGCCCGAATTGATCGCCGCTGATCACGCAGATGCGGCAATTATTTATTATCACCTGGCCCTTCGCTACACGCGCATATTTCCGGATATTTTCGAACTGGTCGACATTGGCAATGTGTTGACTGACAACCCCACCGCAGAGAACGTTATTACCCGCTACCACATTGGTGTTGTTGGGGATGGAGGGGAGTGGGGGGAGTTGTTTTTCAGTTTTATGCGTGATGCAAAAGCGCAGAATCTCTACCTGCATCATGGGTTGGAACCCGCGTTGAGTGAAAAAAAGTCAATCAACTGATTGGAGTTGTCGGCCTCTTCCTTAACTCGGAAATCGCAATTCCACCAAGCACCAGCGCCAAGGCAACCACGTGGTACAGCACAAATCTCTGACCCAGAAACAGCACCGCAGTTGCGAGAGTCCGATTTAATTGATCATCGAAGGAAGTGAGCATCGCCACCCTGGTCTCTGAACTCAACACCTTTATTGTTAAGCACATTTTGTGACCCGCCAGACGATCTCCTCGGATAGAAATATCCAGAATGGCTAAATCAAATCTAGCGCCAATAACTAGCTGCTCCAACGGATCGGTTGAGGCGTGGCAGACCACTCGATCCCCAGCATCATCGAGAACATCCATATATGAGTTAGTGTGACTATAACAGGGCAAGAGCTTGCTCTAATAACCTAAATAATCGAAGTACTTTCTACATCGATTTTTGATTTTTTTGGAATAAGTTGCTCGGTCTTGTTTGCAGATTGCTTAGTCAAAATCTGTGTCTAATGCGATACAGATTCGAATATCCCACTACTCACCGAATACATTTCAAATTTGATCAGAAATACTTGAGTAGCAATCTGATTGGACGAATAATGGGATACAGGAATAGTAGGGACCTGGGTAGTTTTATATAGTGAAAATCATCAATCTTTGGCGAAAACATTGCCCTATAGGCAAAGCGAATCCGATCAGCAAGTTTTTCACGCATGCGCCAGAGTAAACGAAATGTACTGTAGGATTTTCTTGGTCTATTCGAAGATGTAAAACTTGTATCAATTACATTCTCCCCTAATTCTGCGACGGTAGAATCATTGACAATTCTGTTTAGAATTTGTTCGGGCAGAGGCGAGTCTAATAAACTGTGGCTAATATAAAGGCCCAGCATCAAGATTCGTTCTGTGCCTTGAGTTTGCGCATCCGAAAATAAACTCTGCCAATCCAGATCAGATCTCATTCTGATAAGTCGATCAATGTCACATATCCATTCTAGTCGCTCGAATAAGTGTTTTGCACCATGAGCACAGAGGTAAAGCAGGTGAGTTCTGTATGCGGGTATTGGAACCGAAAGACCATTGATGAATGTAGTATCAGTGGAACTCCATAGAATATCTTCCTGCCAGTAAATCGCATAGTTGTTGGATAGTAGCTCCCAGTGAACTTCCACGCGAATATCTTTACTAAGACCGATAACATTTACGCTCCCAATAAATGCATCGGTGATGTCTTCAGGCAGAACTATTTCTGGTATGTAATTATCTTTAATTAATTGTGAAGTAGCTTTTCTCGCATCTTTTCGCTTAATCAGAATATCCAGATCACTGTACTCTCTGAGTGTGATATCTTCATAGGCAAACTGAGCTAGAGCAGGCCCCTTAATTGCCAAGGCCTGGATTCCACTGCTGTTAAGTAGACCTAGTAAACGAATCAGCTCAGCCGTCATACTCATATTGCGAACTACAGTACTCATGTAATTTCGCTTTAGTGCAGCTAAATTTTCCTCAGGGATAAGATCGACTAAGTGGGTTTGTACTGTGTGATAAACAAGCGGTAAGATGCCATGAACGCGGGCGAGGGTGAATAAATCTGATAGCTTCGCACTTTCGTAGTTCGAAATTTGTTCGCGGATTTTTTCAATATCTACAGTTGTTGACTCTGATTTACAGCAGCGAATCAAGAATAGAATGTCAGGTGTCATTGAAGCATTGATGGTCATACGAGTAGAGTTTTTCTATGCACGGCATATCTCATGATAGAGCAAAAATGCGCTATCGACTCATGAGAGTCAGTTCTATGATGAGTAGGTGGCTCATTGACATAGAGTGAGGTTGTATCTGATGGAGCGTCTCTTCTCCCAACTTGGTTTGGCATTCATGCATTTTGTTCCAAAACGAGATTGGAAAAACATTTCGAAGAATCTTTCAAATAAATATATTTCTATCTTAGATCCGTAACAATTGCGAACACCGCCTACATGAACTAGAAAACGATATGCTTCGTGAATGTGTTTCACGGTAAACCCGATAGCTAAATAACTGACTGTATGCTTCAGCAGCGAAAAATCAACTTAACAATATCACTCAAAGTCAAAGCAATAAATGTAAGCGGCGAACGAGACATAAAGTTTCAGTAAACTTGAAAACTCCGCTTTTATTTAGCACTCGGCTAAGCACTTACTTGTTCTTCAAGAGGACGAATATGACTGAGCAACAGCCAAACCCATAATTGTGCTGTAGGTGATAGCAATCGCAGGAATTTGCAGACTAAAATCTATTAGACTGTGACCTGCCACCAAGAATGTCGCTGCCACACCTACAGCTGGATAAATCCAATTTCGACGTCGACGAATCACACCTCGGAGTGAAATAATCATTAAACTAAGCACAGTAAGCACTAGCGACATCGCACCAGGAATACCTATCTCAAAACTATTTTCGAGATAGGTATTATGTGTCTTGTCATAACTATATTGAACATCTTCACTACGATATATTTTGAATCCTTGATTAAAACTCCCGTAGCCAAATCCAGTTAAAGGATTATCTTTAGTAGCATCAATTGTCAGTTTGAAAACAGTGATTCTCTCAGAATCACTCAATTCAATTTGTTCTATACGTTTTAATAAAGGCTCGTTACTAATGGAGTAAGCCATTAAGAAGATCAAACATACACCACCGAGACTGGGCAGAAGCAACTTCATCTTACTTTCCGCACGGACTAAAATTATTATAAAAAGTATAAAAATGGCGATACCACTGCATATCGAACCACCGCGTGACTGAGTACTGATAAGTGCTGTCGCAATCAACATAATGCCTAGTAATGGCAACCAACTAAGGTAGATATAGGTTTCGATGAGGCGTTGATAACCCTCATTTGGTGTGTCACGCCATCGGGTTTGCTGTTCAACAATTGTCAACAACAAGGCAATTAGACAAAGAAGCCCCAAGCCGGCATAAATGGCATAGTTGTTTCTATTGATGAATGTACTGGATACTTTACTAATAGTGATATTTTTTCCGGACCAGAAAAAAATATCTATATTTCCCCAGTAGGCAATGAGCCCGTATAAGGCGTAAAAAGCACCTGCGATAGCTAGCCATTTAAGAACGGTAGACGCCCTGTGCGGGTTACGGCAGAACTGAAAGATTAGAAAAAAAACCAAGCCGTAGCTTAATAGTCTCATCAGGGCAACAAGAGATTCGTCAGGAGTAATACTGATTGTTGGTTGTACCGATATGTCCATTGACTCCGCCGCCATTTTCCAAAGTGGATGGAGCCATGACTCGGGCACAAAGTCTGAAACCTGAAGAACCACCAAGATACAGGGGATGAAGAACAAGGCCAATACTAATGAAGGCAAAGAAGAAGAAATCGGGTGTTTATTCCA
>JAHQWE010000040.1 GCA_019633985.1 Acidiferrobacterales bacterium
AAGAATTTGACCAAGGCGAGCGAATAAATCCACCAACGCAACTTGAATATCAATATCCTGATTTTGCGTAGTGCTATGCTGTCGATTGTTTCACCCCAAGCCACACCCACACCCACACCCACACCCACACCAATAACGCCCTCACACCCCGGTTAACTTATTTCTCCGGTAAATTGATAGAGAGAAATGTGTTTTCTAAGCTATTAATTAACTCTGTCTCCGCATCATAAACGTTGCCACTGCAGTGGCGTAACATTCTTTCCTGCGTTTTCAATAAACGCAAACTTTTCATCGCGTAATCCAAGCCCCATTTTTTTTGATTGGAAAGAGATGTTTTTCGGACTCGCGAGGTTTGTTTGCGTGTAGCCTGCACGATTTCAGGGACAATCTGCTCGCACAAAGACTTACTTTCCAGACGCTTCCAATTTGGCTGCTGTCGCTGCCATCTTCTCAAAGTTCTTAATACATTCGGAAATCCGATATAAAAGCTGCCAACGCCGAGATAACGTTCGAGCGTGATGACCTTATGAGTAAGGTGACCAGGCATAAATAGAGTTTGTCCCTTTTCTACCAGAAACCAGCGAGAGCTGGGCAATGCTAAAAATGTTTCCATATCAAATGCGCATCTACCGGTAATTTTTTGCTGATCCAGATCCTCCAGCCCGGACTTGATCCCTTCACTCGTATCCCAGGCCAGCCAGAGCTTTTTTCCGGTAAAACAATGATTACTGCCATCGCAATCATCTGAATGCGAATCAGAAAAACCACCCAACGTGCTGACAACCATCGTCATCATTTCTATCCAGGCAGCGCAATCAGCCATGCGCGGCAGGAAGTTAAATTGACTGAGCGCTGACGGATCTATGATTTTTTCATTTGCAGTATCCCGAATATGAAAGTCTGTCACATTGATAGGACTCTGGTTCTTGCGCCATTTTCTGATGAGCTCTTCTGGGGATAGGTAACAAATTCGTGATTTTTTGCCAACTCGAGTACGGATTTTGCCGTCTATCTGAGTATTCTCAAGTTGCTGCAATATTGCCTCAGTAGTTTGGCTATCCTTGAGACAGCTGACCTGGAGTGGAGCAGGAAAGTCATGAAACAATGAAACAACACCACGAGACATATTTGCGAACAACGTATCTCGTCGATACTTCCTCGGTCGAACCTGAATTCTTTGTAGGGCTGTTGACTCACCTGGTTTGAGCAGTAAGGTTGAATCAATTTCAGCTGCCTGATGAAAGAGAGTGTCTATTGCCAGCGTCGACATCGTCTCAAGATTGCCATGCCGCTATGGTTTGTTCTACTTTACGCTGCCAGCCCCAGGCCAGTTGTTGTTGGCCCAACATTGAGGCTTCCTTTAGCAAATCGAAGCACTTCTTCTCTGGATGTAGGGGTTCTGCATTCACTTGCGCCTGCGAATGCAAGGCGATCGCTTTCAATCTAATTAACTCCACACGATAAAAGTTTTCTTCCGTGTCTTCACTAATCGCCAACGCATGTTCGATCAGTTCCAGCGCGGCTCTCGCTTGCCCAAGATGAATCTGCAGTTCCGCCGTCATACCGATTAAATACGTCAAATCAATAACTTCGTTGGAGCGCTTCAGTTCATCGATCATCGCGGTCACCTCGCCGAGGTGATCAGCACTTTCTTCCAACCACCCTCTCGACAGTCGATTGAACAGTCGCGCACGTTTGAGAAAAATAAACTGACCATTTTGTTCCGCGATATCCAATGCTCTTTCACTTAGCGCTTTTACTTGTTTGTGATCTCCCAGCATCATCTCGGTAAAACAGGTATTGTTCAGCGCCACCGCGGTTGCGTAGGGGGATTCTGAGGTGGCGCTTTGAATTGCCATTTCACACAGATTCTTAGCGGTGTCGGGTTCTCCAACAATGCATTTCACATAAGACAGATAATCCAGGGTCATGCTGGGAAAACAATTAATTCCCTCGATATTATCGCCCTGATAATTCAGTGCCGATTGCAGATGACTTTCCGCTTCCGTGAATTCACCCAACGTACAATACGCCATTCCCAACCCTTGGTGCCCGCTTACGATAGCTATCTTGCTTCCCGTATTGCCACCGATATCGAGCATTTGATTCGCATAGTCGATTGATCTGCGGATGTTTCCGGCGTTGAATGTAATACCAAACAAATAATCCAGTGCGTCGACCTGAAGCTCAACATCCCCCATCTTAGTCGCGATATCTGCAGCGGATTGAAAGGCCGCATGTGCGGTTTCAGAAATCGCTCCGACTGACGCGTTCAACGCCTTCCCATGACACATGTAAAACTGATAGAGATTCTCATTTTCAATCTCTCCAGCTCCAAGCTCTGTCAGCACTTTTTGGGCTTTGTTCAGCAACTCCACAGATTCCTCACTAGCCCCGGCTTTTAACGCGGAATCTCCCGCCGTCAGCCAGCTGAGAAATGCTTTTTTGTTTTGCCCGGCTGCAGCGAAGTGATGCGCAATAATCTGGCAGATGGCACCCTGATCTTCCCGATAGGTCTGTTCAAGATATTCTGCGACCTTGATGTGAAGCTGAGTTCGATGCTTTCTCAACAAGCTTTCATAGGCGGCGTCACGAACTAATGCATGACGAAAACGAAGGGTTTGACTCATACCTTCCGAACTGGTAACCGCCACTCGACTATTGACTAGTGCCTCCAGGGCAGAATCGAGTATTTCATTGGTTAAATTGGCAATATGTGATGCGATATCCAGCTCAAATGTATTACCAATCACCGCGCCACATTGTGCCAGCACTCTTGCTTCCCCGAGCTGGTCTAGTTTGGATATGAGTGATGCCTGAAGCGTATCAGGAACGTGGTGGGGGTCATTGACCCGATTCGTCGATTCTTCCGTCAAGGATTTCGATATCTCCTCGATAAATAAGGGGACACCGTCTGATTTCAGACTAATTTGCGTGACCACGTCTTCATTAAGATCACCATTCTTGGCTATTTCGCGGATTAATGTGTTCGAATGCTCTCTTGTGAGACTGGTAAGAGATAGACTGGTCACGTTGGTCGAGGCGTATTGCATCGGGTTTTCAACTCGATAGCTAACCACCATCAATACCTTTTGGGTTTGCACCAATCTTGCTAACAAATCCATTAAACCCTGTGAGGAAGCATCGATCCAATGCGCATCTTCGATGACCACAACCACAGGCTGTGGTTGTGAGCGCAGGATGATCGTATTAGCCAGTTTCTCCTGTAACAACCTTAATGCGTGACTGCGGTTTTCAACACCACCCTCGGTTTCTCCCGCAACGTCTGGTACCGCTAGCGAAAGTAAAGTAGTAATTAAATCTGGCTGCCAGTGATACTCGTTTTCCAGCAAGGTGGTGAGCTTTTGACTTTTTTCAGTAGACGAGCGGAGGGGAGAAACACCGGCTTGCTTCAATAAATTATTGATAATCGGAAAAAGTGGGCTTTGCTCCAGATTTTCCTCACAAAAAAAACGGATGCACTCATGTGGCTCTTCAATACTGGAGAGCAACTCTTCAATCATCCGTGACTTTCCAACCCCAGCATCACCCGAAAGAAGCACTACCTGACCATCCCCTTCCCTGCTCCTCTCCCAACGTGATTTCAGCAACGCCAGCTCTTCTTCACGACCGATCAGACGGGTCAGATGATTGCCTACGGTCGCATCGTATTTCTCTTCAATCGTACGACCACGAATCACCTGCCAGATGCGTAGTGGTTTTTGATACCCCTTGATAGGTTTCTCTCCACAATCTTCCAGGTCGAAGCTATGTTTCACCAGCCGATGCGTATCCGGGCCGATCATCACGGTTCCAGCAGCCGCATATTGTTCTAAACGCGCAGCGAGATTTGGCGCTTCTCCGACCACTGCATTTTCGAACGCATGGCCCTGACCAATAGGCTCTACGACTACAGCCCCGGTTGCGATTCCAATCCTCCCGGACAATCTCAAACCGGATGGCAATGAAATTTGAGAGTTCAGGTCTTCTATAGCCTTCACAATCTCCAATCCTGCTTTAACCGATCTTTCTGCATCATCTTCGCGTGCGCTGGGAAATCCAAAATAAGCCAACACGCCGTCTCCCATATATTTGGCGACGTAACCGCCAAACCGAGAAACTACCTCAGTACAAGTTTCTTGATATGCACGATTGATTTCATGATTCTCTTCAATATCCAGCTCCGAAGCGAGTCGCGTCGAATCGGCAAGATCACAGAACATCAGCGTCATAAATCGCTTTTCTGCGGAATAGATCGCTGAAGACCGGGTAAGTTGTCTGGCGGGATAGTCTGCTCGTTGGGAATTTGGCGTTTCCGAGCTGCTCTTTTCACGAATAGCTTTCAGTAACCTTCGTCGATGTCCAAGAGTGAGGCCCAATTCTTGCAAGTCGCTGTCATTGAGCTCTTCGATCACATCTAAATCGATATCGTTATCTCTAAAATTTCCACTGTACTGATCCAGGTCCAACTCGGCTAACCAATCCTCCAGCGACATTGTTGTTTTTCTCATCGATCAGTCAATAATTCCACTTCGCTAATTTCAGCAAGCGTGAGTTCTGTATCGTGCAAGTAGGGTTCTACCAAATACCGCGACACAATATTTTCGAGCACCTGATGCTCGATCAAGAGGTCCGCCTCTATCATGGCAGAAATTCTATTGTCGACGTTTTGGTAGTCGTAGTTTTCGCCTCCCCATTCGTCTGACATCGTTTTCTGGGCAAGATCGATAATGGCGGCGCTGTGTTGTGGATAAGCCCGATCTAAGTGCCTGAACATCTGCCTCAGTACGGTCGCAGTAATATATTCGGCATGCCATTCCCGAACGCCATCTAGAGAGTAGCAGGTCACAATATTGTATTGCGCCCAAAAATTGAACCGCTGCTCAACATCATCCAGGCATACGCTCTGCAATTCACTCAGCGAGGTTTCCCTAAACATTTCTGTAAAGGCCACTGGCTCATTGCCGTGATCGACAAACCCGCCTGTTAAATCCAACTCAACCTGATCTTCGATTGGTATCGTCCAATCCATTCTTCGTACTGCTTCAATGAAGTTTGGGGTATTGTTATGCGCATTAAAGCGAAGTAAACCATCCATGTTACCGGGAAAGTCCATCGCATTTTGAATCACATGAGCAAATTCATGGATATACACCATGAAAGGAGCTACCAGGTTGCGTTTCTCTTCCACCAGATTTTCTATCCCATATTCAAATACAAGAATCTGACCATTTACCGGAGACACTTCAGCCAGAACGCCGAAAGGATCGTAGTCGTATTGCTTCGCCAGCGTAATACTGCGGGTGAACTGCCTGGCATTCTGCGCCTCATACATATTGCGAAATACTTGCAGTACATCAAGTGTCATGTCCGCGAATCGTTCGGAAATCTCGCTCCCCTCCGCCTCGATAAGCACGATTCCAAAATCGTTAAATATCTCCCGTTGGATCTCGACCAAGCGTTCGGTTTTCTGGGAATAAGATGCATGCCGATCGGTATTGGACCAGTCTAAATGATCTGGCAAACCATCCTCGTCTGAGTCGAGATTCGGAGTGGAGCTGGTAAAAGGTGCCTCCAAAGGAAATGCATCCATTAGGTTTTCAATACCGTCGTTGTCTGCATCAGGGTCATTCTGAATCAGAGAACCATATTCCTTCACTCTAAAATCAAGAATACCGTCATCATCGCTGTCTCTCAGTGCCCAGTAGATGAGATCGTTTTCACAGGCCGGTTCAATCGCACTAACAGAAGAATCGCGTTCGTATTCGCAGTACCGTGTATCGAGCAAGTCTCGCTCACTTTGTGACAGATGTTGATAACGCTGCTGTGCACGTTGATATTGATCGAGACTCATACACAGAATATTCTCAACACCCTGCTGGGTTCGATATCCGCCATGATAGAGCTTTTTAAGTGAACTCAAAACATACTGTCTTCGTAGTTCGAACTCTGGACTTAATGACGTAAGCGGATCTTGTGACAGACAATGTTTCCCATCAGGTTGGGCATATGCGGGTTGAACGACGGTGCACATAAAAGTCACTAATGCTGAAAACAAATATCCAGCACGTAGCAGTTTCAAGAAGGCACACATAAAGTTAAATAAGGTAAGTGGTGCGAGTCAGTTTTCACCGAATCTAAAAGCAGGGCCGTTACGAAAATAGAAAGGACATTAAACTTATGGGCGTGCCAAATTCAACAAGTTTGGCACCGCAGCAAGGGCTCAATTCTCTGAGTTATTGGCCAGAAAGTGAAGGGACTGTGAAAAAATAATTTTATAATGTGAAGTAAGTCACATAAGCACCTGGTTACATTTAAACAGACCCTTTCCCATGCAATAATGAGTCATCAACAGTGCCAATTAAGAGCACAAAATCGAGGAAAAACGATGATCAGGCGAAACTCTCCACACGTAGAGTCCGATGCAAAGTATCGGCTCCAAATTGTCAGCAGTTCGACTAGGGCTACGCGACAACTAGACTACAAGTTCTTTACTATCTGTGAAGCGCTGGAAATTCTGAAAGTGATGGCTTCTGGGGGCAGAAATGAATATCAGGTATACGATATAACAACAGATACCGTGGTCCACTCGGTTTCTGGTAGGCATCAGAGGCGATTGCACTAGAGGGAAACATGCCAACTGTGGGGTTTTCGTAGTCAGAGTGCAAACTTTGGCCACCAAAAACCTCTAGTCGCGTTGCTCTTGTATGGAGCAGGTATGAATTACTTGCTGCCACTTTCTATTTTTATCGCTCTTGTTTGGAGCAGTGGAATTGCCAATGCGCGTTTAATTAAGGGTCAAAGCCTTCTGGTAGACGCCTTAAGTCGGACTTATGATCTTTACATACATACCAAGCGAAGCTGCAACTCGCAACCGCTGGATTTGCTATTACACGGTCACCTTGGCAATGCCTACGGCATGACAGGGGAAAACAATATGAATACGCCTTATAAGGTCTGGCTCGATATCTCATAAAGAGAGGGGGTGGTTTTTAGCGATTCCAGACGGATCATATAGAATTACAGGTGGAGGCCATTCCGAACCGAGCTTAAGGAAACCTTATCGATGTTTGTATAAATGAATCGCGGGCGAAAAATATCGTGATATTGAAATGGCTGTGGAGGCCTGGAAATTTTCAATCACATCCAGCAAGAGATAACGACCCCAGCTTTCGAGTTGGAGAAGTATAACTTGCGGAGCAGACCATTTAGCAGAATCGCTATCGAATATTCGAGAACATTTTTCTCTATCAGATATAGATATCTGCTAATTACCGTGAAATGCCTTGCTGACCGAATAACTATCCTCAAACCAATTCCAAAGCACAACCTGACCATTGCGCACCTTGGCACGTAGTGCAAAGGTAAATTCACCAGTTTCTTTGCCAGATTTACTGGTAATCGCGTTCATTCTGCCGAAAACCGCAACGGTATCACCAGAAGCAAACGCATCTTCGTTTTCCCAGGCTGTAGTTTGAAAATTTTCGCCGAACACCTTGAGAAACTGAAATATTTCCTCTTTTCCTTTCCAGGGCCCGATCCACGGCATGGCAGGGTCTCCTTCGTTGTGCCAAACGATATCGTCTGCCATCAACGGAGACATCGCATCGACGTCACCCTTACCCATTGCGCCCATGAAGCGCATGACAGTGTCAAAGGTCGCTTTGCTCGTCGCGTCCATTTCCCCAGCGTGAACTCGTTGCCCGAGCGAAAAGACTAAGGCTGCGCCGAGAGTGTGTGTGATTAAGTTTCTGCGTTTCATCGATATCTCCAGTTGATATCTCGGGTCAACACCCGAGTTAAGTAAAAGTTAGTGTGTTTATAATTAAATTCAGTATTGAGGCACGACTCAGAGTATGAAACCACTTAACACTCAGTGATTATTAAACGCTTACCGGTCACATAGTTATAGGATTCCAAAATGAGCTGAAATACCACATCCAGCTCCTCGCGAGATTGCGGTGTGTAGAGCATGACCAGCCCTTCCCAACCGTCCCGGTTGTCAGCCCAAGGATGTCGTTCGCCCCACCTTTTTTCTGAAATCTCTAGGGCTCGCTGAAAAGGAAGTGGCGCATGTAAACTACCGTCAGGGTGAATGTGCGCAAATTCGCGACCGGATACGATGGCTTTGGAATTCGCCAGTGGCAACGATTCCAAAAGCCACAATCCATCCGTCCCAGGCAATGAGACAATCGTCGGCCGTTTCTCAACGCCTGGCAATGAAAAGGCGAGGCGTTGCAACTCCAGATAAATCTCCGTTGTTGGCTCAATATTAATTTGGGTATGCGGCACCCTACCGCTGGTCTGAACTCTCGGCCCTTTCCTCTGCGGTAACACCCTTACGTCATTTGTATTGGATGAAGATTTACTATCCTCCGATACACAAACGTTGAGTTTTTCTGTCGCGAAAGAAAAACCCGGACTTACAAGTAAGCTAACGAATGCAGCAACAAACAGAGTCTTGATGTGACCTCGGATATCCATTTTTCTCGAAACTAGTTGGCACTCAGTTGTCGGAGGGCACCGGCCCAATCTTCAACATGATAGGACCGAACGATTTTGCCGCTTTCGACAGTATGAATATCAATGGTCAGAATATCGAACCCCTTGCCTTTACCGTCCACTCCAAATAGTGGGCCAGCGGGTGTACCCGTCGCACGACTGCGAACCACAATTTGATTGCCTTCCTGAATCATCTGCTGGACATTCCAGTTCAAGTCCGGAATCAATTTACCGAAGCCACCAACCTGGCCAAGAAACTTATCCGTATTTTTGTTTACGCCTGAATAGTTACCAATGCTTTCCCAATCGTCGGCTGCGATATTCTTGAACGCCGCAACATGTTCCTCAGAAGCGGGATTACTCAATAAATCGTAGAACGTTTGAACCACCTGCTTGTCATTCGCCAGTGATACGTTGGTTAGTGCAGCTAAAAATAGTGTGGCTGCAACTAAAGGTGCTGTGGATATTTTCATTTTTTTCTCCTGCTGACTTTTTACTAAATATGCTGGGTGCATTAACCCTGCGCTTCATCACCACTATAACGAGATACCTATTAAATGATAATATAGGATAGTTAATTTTTACTGTTCGGTTATTTTATATAATGTTAGATGAACTTCGACAAATAGCAATTTTTGCAAAGACCGTAGATCACGGCTCGTTTCGAGGTGCGGCACAGGCGCTGCGATTGTCCCCGTCCGTTGTAAGTCATCATGTCGGGCAGCTTGAGAAACAACTGGGTACCGCACTTCTCTATCGCTCCACTAGAAAATTGTCGCTCACCCAGGAAGGGGAGCGTTTGCTTTCTGCCGCACATAACATGCTTGACGCTGCTGAAGCGGGAATACGGGATATCGCCAATCAAACACATGAGCTTTCCGGAATACTGCGTTTGACAACACCGGCTGTATTAACGCAATCCCAGCTGATGGATCAATTGGCGGAATTTTCTATCACTTATCCAAGGGTCAATCTCTCGATTGACTTTTCTGATGATCGCAGAGATATCATTTCCGACGGATTTGACTTGGCGATTCAGATGGGAGAACTCAAAGACAGTTCGCTGAAAGCCACAAAACTCTTCGATATGCCAAGACGGCTGGTCGCGTCGCCCTCTTACTTAGCATCTCGACCAACACCCCGATCACCCAAAGACTTGAACGGCTGGGATTGGCTAGAGCTCGCGCCGGTGTGGCAAAAGAAAGCCGTCTTTCAAAAAAAGGAAAAGCGCGAAATCGCAGCGAAAAAACAATCACGGGTGAGTGTGAACAATGTTTATGCGCTGTACCAACTGACATGTGCCAGCGCAGGCCTCGCGATAATTCCGGAGTTTATCGCCGAGCCTGCAATTTCTGATGGCGATCTGAAATATGTTCTACCCCAGTGGAAAACGGATCCTGTCACTGCCTATGCGGTCTGGCCTTCCAATGCACCGAAGCATGGTTTGACCAGGCAATTTGTAGACTTTTTGAAAGGCTGATCATTTCAGCAGTCTTATATTGCTCGTGATAGTCGTCACTATTTCAACGTACAAATTCACGCCAGCCCATTCCGACCGGTTGAATGTTGCCCATTGTATAGCTTCAGTTTATGACGTCGGCGCAGATAGCGTAGATGTTGGCAGTAGCAGTGACAGGTGTATTACCGCTGTTCAAGACAATTGCACCCTGCCATCCAGTAGCGTTGGTCTCAGGATATGACCCTCTCAAGACATGTGCTTTGTTACCTGTGGTTACACCTCCACCTAAGGCTTTTTTCCCGCTCGGGCAGTCTATACTTATGGTGTTTGTGGAAAATTCGCCGGGGTTGATACTTACCGAATTTTGAACGACTTCTAACCCACTTACTCCGGCATCTGCACCCAATGGTACGACAACCACTTTGTTGTGAGCCACCGTATAGCCTAAGGCAAAGAACATCAAAATAAAGACCAGGATAGGGGTTCTGGCGACCGCTGACTTAATCATTGTGAAATCCTCGATTTAGCTCATCGAAATATAACTGAATCACCTCCCTAGATATGTGTTCCAGGTCACGGCCTACTTCGGTGAATATTTACTATGAGTCGATAGTATTCAATCAAAAGTACATTAAATCCCTAAATGGGTCAGCTTTGGTTGAACTCTGTTCTTCCTCTGAAAATTATAAAATTTCTATCTCCACCACTAGGCAGAGTAGTGCTACGACAGTCCAACAACTTGTATTTAAGAGTTAGACAATCTTTCTGTACTGACCCCTGACCCTTTTAATCATTTTGATCTTAATCACTCAAGCAGCTTTAACATTGATCCTGGAGCGAGATTCACGGGGCCTTCTGCTGGCATTCCATTGATAAGTCTCAATAATTGACTAGAATGTTGTGTTGTCGAAAATCGACGCACAAATGATTCGAAACCAATCTCTTCTGTCACGGTGATCGTGGAAAAGCGTGAAAACGTGGCCCCCTGCAGATCATCCTCACTGGCAATAGCAACGCCATCTGAAAATTTTAAAACCTCATCGTCGTGCAGTATCTCTTTACTTAAAGCACTTATTTCCACCAGGTAATTATTGAGTTTCACTACGGAAATGCGCGCGTTGAAGAATTTCGATTTTTTCTGCGCCGCAGAGATGTTTTGCAGATATACATTGGTCTTCGGGTTAGAGAATGTAACGTCGAGTTGATACTTTTCTTCGTAGAATTCTTCTAGGGTCATATTCGATGGAATTTTCAACACTCGAACACCAAACTCATAAATATTATCCGAACTATCGTTGGGTACAGCAGAAAATCTCCGCCCTGCAAGAGCTGGAGCCCAACCTATCGGGTAGGCAACTTTTATATTGGATATTGGATGAACATAATATTGCCCGATCACCTTTCCCTGATACTTAGAATAACCGAAAGGCAGCCCCCCAGTTTCTGCGAGAAATATCTGGCTGTTATCAGAAGGAGAGTCCGATGCTCCTGCTTTGCTTTCAAGGAGAGCAACTTCAATTTCTTCAAGGCTTTCATCACTCATCAACGACCTAGCCTGGAACCCCAGAATTTCCGAAGCGCTTTCGCCGAGCTCTTTCGAGAACTCACCCACACGCCGTATTTGTAAATAAGCCTCTTTCAGCGCGTTTGGGTTATACCCGGATTTCCTCAGCATATTGGCCGCGAGCCGATACCTTTCCGACCTTTGCTTTTTTTCCAAAGACTTAATCGCGACCAAGTCTAAAGCCGCGGAAGAAGCTAATCCTGTTAGAGACCCGAGAATATTGGCGTGCAGCGCACTGCGAGATCGGTGACTATGCATTGTCTCAGCATGCTTCTTTGCAATACCGGCCAACATATCAGCCAATATCGCGGCAACCTGGCTTTCGCTACTCAAGTAATTGAGCAGCCCTCGACTCACATACGCATATGCACCCGGACTCACAATCAAATTGGGTATGGGAGAGTCAATGAGGTATAACTTAACATCTCTTATTTTCAACCCGCTCTTGGTGGAAAGATTGTTAACAATACCGTCAAGATATGAATACAAATTCTCATCACTGTACAACAATTCCTTGTTTATCAAAGAGCGATGAGAACGCAAACCAATCTTACTCGACTCTTTTGCCGACATTGGTTTTATCGAATTGGACCCTCTGGTCGTTGGGGTTGATTCGCAACTTACAAGAAAAACTGTAAGCAACATCACCATAGCAATATTTTTCATGCTCTTAGAAATAGATACCGAAATGAAGAGAAAATGTCAGCATCTATTCGAGCATAATGAATTACTCGACACCGATCCTTTTAATTGGGTTTTGATTTGGTTTAGATAGAAAATACAAAATAATTTCTATTCTGACTCCGATCCTACCAACCCCGCCCTTGCCCAGACTCTAGATCCCTGTCACTCGCGCATCCAAGAAAACTTCACGTTGAACAGAAGTATCTCCTGCAGAATCTGTCGTGATGAGTTCAGTCACTAGCACCCCTCCTGCCAAGAACTGAATTCCGTTAAGCTGGAGTTCTCCCTGCTCTGGGACTGCGACTGGTTCGGTATCATAAGTACGCACAGGGATATTCTGGAAGACCACTCCGCTTTGCTTCGATAGCTCTGCATTGCGTCCCGTGTCAAAGAAAAACCTCTGATTTCCGGGTGGCACTTCTCTTAATTCAAAATTCCCGGAAGCATCACTGGCAGTCGACCGACCACCCACGGTAACCCCAACGATACCAAACTCATCCGGCAGGGCTATAGTCCCCGTCACTCTGGCGTTTCTCGAAGTTGTGGGCCCAGGATTTGTTGTTGTATTCGGGTCTGGATCCGTCGTCGGCCCTGTGCCAGAACCAGTTTCCGCTGTACCGCCACCGCCGCAAGCTGTGATAAAAGTCGCTCCACTTGCCAGGCACAGACCAAGTTTTACTAAATCTCGCTTCTTTGAATCCACGCTAACTCCTCTCTATTTTTTTCAATACATTTTAACACCGCCGTCCGGTTAAGAACAAAGGCTTGGTTTTCTCTGTAATTGGCAAAATTGGAGTTACCTGAAACTCGTTGAACCACTGCAAAAATCAGGCCACGCTACTTGGAAATCGAAATGGTCAGTGTAAATTGAAATTCTTCCTCTAAACGCGATCTACACGATCTTTTAATCAAGACTGCAACCGCTCTCCCAAATTCATCTCATCCTCAGAAAACCCGGCGAGCAAATACCATTTTCTCGCTTCTTCAGGGTTTTTCTCAACACCGTTTCCGGTTTCATACATCATCGCAAGGGTCGTTTGTGATCCCG
>JAHQWE010000041.1 GCA_019633985.1 Acidiferrobacterales bacterium
ATTGTTTTTTTCCGTTACTTCCGAAACACACCGTTAGCAGACGCAGGACATGACCTGGTTGCTCAAATCGTGGAACTGATCTTAAAAAAAAGCGATGAACCGCAAGTGAACATTAGAAAGATTCAAAACCGTGAACAAATAACACTGACTTTCCTGAATAGTTATTCATATATAGTGTCTACTTTCGTAACTTGGCCTCTATGTTGAATTTTTGATCTATATAGAAACTCATGCGCCCTAGACAAATTCCCACCTAGAGCACAAGATAAAGCGGGCAGCAGTAGTTTGGGTATAGTAAATCGGAGGTAGATAAAAATTGACCGGAGATAGACATGTTAAATGACTCGTTTAGATTGCTCATCGAGCGGGGAGACGTGCACGGTATTGAAGAGACGTTAGAGACAAATTCCCACTTAGTGAATCAAACTATTACGTGGTACCTAAATCAAACCAATCACTCGGATCCTCTACATTTCGTTTGCGACTGTGTATTCAATGGTCACTTGCAGGAAGAGCAGGCAGAGCGTGTGGCCGCGCTGCTGATCAAACACGGCGCAAAATTAAATGGATCAGAAGACAGGGAAAGTCCATTGATAGCTGCGACCTCACTCGGCGTAGAATCAGTGGCGAAGCGACTCATTGAGGCTGGGGCGGACTTGGAGTTGAAATCTGTTTTTGGCGGACGTGCGCTTCATTGGGCGGCCTCAATGGGCTTACCCTCTACCGTCAAGCATTTAGTTGATTGTGGCGCCGACATTGAAGCAAAATGTACTGAATTTGGTGCAACACCTCTTTACTGGGCTATCGTTGGTTTTGGTCCAAATGGACCCAATAAGAAAAAGGACCCGCTGCTCGCTGCAAAAGTACTTGTCGATTTCGGTGCAAATGTCGACACCTCGAACAACGAAGGTCTGTCGGCAATACAATGCGCGCAATCCTTTGAATCGGACGAAATGCTGCAACTTCTAACTCGTAAAGCCGCAAGTACTTAGCCGATCACTTCTCCTGAGTGATCGCAATCTCTGCTCGAAGCTCTGCGCTTTGCGATGAAGGACAAGCAAGCTTTCCCTCTGTTTCGACGATGGTGCAATCAGGTTTACATGGGCGGCTGCCCTTGCTAGGTGTGAATCTGGACGAAGAACTGGTGCAATAGATACGAGATGAAGCGCTAATCGCACTTGTCCAATATGTCAATGAATCCGGACGAATCGTAGTTGCGTCCTCCGCAGATATCATCACCGCCATCAAGCAAGACACACTCGGTGCTTGCGTAAATCATCAGGCATGCGCATTGGAAAAGTAGGTTATTGACAAAAATCTTGCCTCACACTACGATTTCAGCATGACCTGTCGAAACAATACCTGCAAAAAGAACAAACCTGTCGTGAAAAAACAGGCGCGCTCGGGCGTTCGCATGTAGGAACAGGTTATATCTCATCCAAAAACCTCGGCAGCCTGCAGCGGCTTCCGGGGTTTTTTAATGACCGGGAACCACCTTGCTGTCGCTCAACCAACAGGAGACAACAATGTTTAATGGTTCTATCGTCGCACTCATCACCCCATTTCGACACAACACAATAGACGAAGCAGCACTTAAAGACCTGGTTCGTTTTCATATTGAAAATGGTACCCATGGAATCGTTCCAGTGGGGACCACTGGCGAATCCCCGACACTAACCAGTGCAGAGCACAATAGGGTTGTCGAAATCGTTGCCTGTGAAGTTGGGGGGCAAGTGCCTGTCATAGCTGGAGCAGGTTCCAACAACCCTGTAGAAGCTATTCGCTATGCTGACCACGCTGCCAAGGCTGGTGCAAGTGCGGCACTCCATGTAATGGGTTATTACAACCGGCCAAGTCAAGACGGTATATTTCAACATTTCAAAGTTTTGGACGAAGTCAGCAGCCTTCCGATTGTTGTGTACAATGTTCCTGCACGCGCTGTTATCGATATTGAACCTGAGACTATGGCCCGTATTGCCACCCTGGAAAATGTGGTTGGGGTCAAAGACGCGTCTTGTGATTTATCACGGCCCGTACGCGAAAGACTGCTAATAGAGGGTGAGTTTTGCTTTTTGTCAGGCGAAGATCCAACCGCTGTTGCTTATAACGCGCACGGCGGAAACGGCTGTATTTCTGTCACCGCCAATGTTGCACCAAAGCTCTGCTCAGAAATGCAAGAGGCGTGTAAACGTGGCGCTTTTGATATCGCCCTGCAAATTCAGCAACGCTTGATGCCCCTTCATCGTGCATTGTTTACCGAACCAAGCCCTGCTGGAGTGAAGTACGCCGGCTCATTGCTTCGTTTAAATCAACCCGGCTGTCGCCTACCCATCGTAGAACTCTCCGACTCCACTAAATCAAAAATTACGGAGATCATGAAGGATCTTGAGTTGATAGAGTGAATTTGAATCACGTCGGAATTTCCGGCTATGATCATGAAGTCATACCTGGGAATTAGCACATGAATACAGCAGGCGAGAAGTGGTACACGCGTCCGGTGTTTTCCGTCAGCAATATGGAAGCCTCATTAGCTTTCTATTGTACGGATCTGGAATTTACACAAAACTGGAAGTATGAAGAGCAAGAAAAAACGCTAGTCACACAGGTCACCAAAGGGGAGTTTGAGCTCATACTCGCTGGAAACCTGGATCGTGTTGGGACGTCCAGGGTATTCGTCTCGCTGGAGAAAGAAGAAATGGAACAACTCAAGTCAACGATATTCGAGCGACAAATCGCATATCAAGAATTGTCTTGGGGATATCCATGCATTCAACTCTCAGACCCTGATGGCAATCTTCTTTGGTTTCCTGAAGATGAGAGCGAGTAGTCTTGTCTATTTTCTAACTACGTGACTTGTTTCTAGTGAAACGCCAAACCCACAATGGAAATCACCAAAGGAACAATGGCAGCATCTAAAAGTTTGCAGGTTAAATGTAGCGCTGGAGAATGGACGAGAGTGATCTTTGACTTCGGTAAAGGCTATCCCGAAACACGCCAGATCGTGTTGTCAGCGCCAAATAGTGATCGGGTTGATGCCGAGTATCGTGAAACACACTATAACTGGATCTTCCCCAAACAACCGGTGATTGGGGAATTTTCCGGCTCTGCCACATTCCACCGTCGATGGATTGATGGCATCTACTCAGTTTACGTTAAGCCCACCGCGGATTGTATTGCCTCCATACAATAACAATACAACCAAAAACAATCGCTTACTCTGGAGTTCCGAAAACTTAAACGTTACCGGACCCCAAGATAGTTCAGCAGGTCAATATTGGTAATAACCGCAACCATTTTGTCCCCATCATCCGGGTCGGTTACCAGGGGTATTTTACCTTCAGTAACAAGCTTGGAGACGCTGTCTACAGAGTCTCGAGGGGTGACGAACTCAATCGAAGTCTCGACTAGCCCACCTATGGGATCTCCTGCGCCAATCTGATCATTGAACAGGGCCTTTAGTATGACCTTTTCATGGATAATGCCCTTCACCCAACCATTTTCGTCTTTCACGGGCAGTTGACTAATTCCCGCATCGCTCAGACGATTGATCACCGCAGAAACTTTTTCGTCCTCGGATGCAGTGAAAATTTCTTCTTCACCTTTGCCAAGCTTCTTCAAAAGTTCGGCCACATTGCCGTGATCTGATTCGAGAAACCCGGCCTGCCGCATCCATTCATCATCATAGACTTTGGACGCATAACGGTTTCCACTGTCAGGAAATATAACCAGTATATTTTTTCCATCCAAACGATCGCCCTGTTGTTCTATCCAACGCTTCGCTCCAACAAACGCGCTCCCAGATGAAACCCCTGAGTAAATGCCTTCGGTTGTCAGTAACTCGCGGGTCATCAAAAAAGATTCTTTGTCTCCAACCTGCACCATGTCGTCAATGATTTTTAGGTCGTAGTTGTCGGGAATAAAGTCTTCTCCAATACCTTCGATAAGATACCCTTCGGCGGGGTTTTTCGCCTCGCCATGTTTGAAGGTCTCGTAAACAATGGAGCCAATCGGGTCGACCGCCACCATCTCGACACCACCCGGTTTATGCGCTTTCATAAAACGTCCAATTCCAGTGATCGTTCCCCCGGTTCCAATTCCTGCAATAATGACGTCGACGTCCGGAAACTGCCTCAAAATTTCTGGGCCGGTATTTTTACAGTGGTATTCCCGATTGGCGAGATTGTTGTACTGGTCAATATAGAGCGAATTAGGGGTTTCCTTTGCCAAACGTCGTGACACAGAGTAGTAGCTGCGAGGATCTTCAGGCTCGACCGCAGTTGGGGTCACCACCACACGCGCTCCGTAGGCACGCAGGTTTTTTATTTTTTCGTCAGACATCTTGTCTGGTAAAACGAAAATACATTTGTATCCTTTGATTGCCGCAGCCATTGCGAGCCCAACGCCAGTGTTTCCGCTGGTGCCTTCGATAATCGTACCTCCGGGCTTTAACGTTCCTTTCTTTTCAGCATCTTCTATCAACCAGTAACCGATGCGGTCTTTGATGGAACCACCTGGATTCGTGAACTCCAATTTGGCATAGACATTTGCCTTGAGCCCTTTTGTGACATGGTTCAGTCGTACAATTGGCGTGTCGCCAATTGCATCGATCACAGACTCAAAAACCCGTTCTCGCATTGTCATAATTGTTTCCGTTGTGGATGCTGTAAATAGATGAGATGGATTATATCGCGCTGATCATCGCTCGGGCGCAGGTTTCTGTATTTGCTGTTCCTCCCAGGTCAGGGGTTTGGGACGCCGAATCGGTAAGAACCGATTCCATGGCGACTTCCAAAGCCGCGGCTGCCTCAGATTCACCGAGATGATCTAGCATCATGGCAGCAGTCCAAACCGCTGCAATGGGGTTTGCCACTCCCTGACCAGCAATATCTGGTGCAGAACCATGAACCGGCTCAAACATGGAAGGGTGAGTTCTTTCCGGGTTAATATTGGCGGCAGGCGCTATACCAATTGACCCTGCTATGGCGGGACCAAGATCAGAGAGAATATCGCCAAATAGATTGGACCCAACCACCACATCAAACCAGTCCGGGTGCTGTACAAAGTGCGCGGTCAGAATATCGATATGAAACTGGTCAGTTTCTATGTTCGGATAGTTTGCCGACATCGCCTTAAAGCGCTCGTCCCAGTAAGGCATGGTATGAACGATACCATTCGATTTGGTTGCGGAAGTGACTTTACCCCGCTCGCGTTTTTTCGCCAACTCAAACGCATAACGCATAATTCGGTCTACCCCGTGGCGGGTGAAGATCATTTCCTGAGAAACAAATTCACGATCCGTGCCCGCAAAAATACGGCCGCCGATCTCTGAATACTCGCCTTCTACATTTTCCCTCACAACAACAAAATTGATATCCTCAGGGCCGCGTCCCACCAACGGGCTCTGTATCCCCTTTAATAAACGAACTGGTCGGATGTTAGCGTATTGATCCATTTCTCTGCGAATGGGGATCAACAGACCCCATAAGGAAATATGATCTGGCACACCGGGGAACCCCACCGCGCCGAGATAGATCGCATCGCTTTCCTTGAGCTGATCGATTCCGTCTGCGGGCATCATCTGACCAATTTTTGCATAACGCTTGCAAGACCAATCGTATTCTTTCCAGGTTACTTTGAAATCAAATCGTGTCGCCGCTGCCTCGATCGCACGCTGGCCCACCGGGATGACTTCCTGCCCGATGCCATCCCCTGGGATGACCGCGATTCTATAGTTTCGCTTACTCATGAGATTTACTCGGTAAAAAATTCTCTAACGGATTGAAAAACGGCTTGCGGTAGCTCTTCGGCCAGATAGTGACCGCCCGGTAGTGAAAAGCCACTGACGTCATTTGCCCGAAGACGCCAGAGTGCCAGGGCATCAAAACATTGCTCGATCACGCCATGCTCTCCCCAGATCACTCTGAGCGGGCATTCAATTTTTCGGTCACCGTCAGCGTCATCATGTTGGATATCGATGCTAATCGCTGCACGATAATCTTCACAGCTCGCATGAATTACCGCTGGATCGGCGAAACACCTGAGATAATCCTCCAGCGCCATGGGAGAAAATGGCGTGAGTCCCGCTGCACCACTACCGCATTTACTTAGCCAATAGTGCTCAGGATCTCCCTCGATGAGTTTTTCTGGGAAAGGCGCAGGTGTGATCAAAAAATACCAGTGCCAATAGGCCCGGGCGAACTCAGTATCTGCAAGTTGGTACATTTCTCTGGTAGGAGCGATATCGAGCAAGATCATCTCGATCACTTTGTCAGGCCAGTCCATTGCCATCCGATGCGCCACCCTGCCACCGCGATCATGCGCAACTACCCGAAACTGTTCGAATCCCAGTTGTTGCATGAGCTCGATTAAATCCGACGCCATCGCTCTCTTGGAATAAGGACTGTGATCCGAGTCAGTATCAGGTTTTCCTGAGCGGCCATATCCTCGAAGATCTGCCGCAATGACACGGTAGTGTCTAGCTAAATCCGGCGCTACCTTGTGCCACATTGCATGTGTCTGTGGATAGCCATGCAATAGCAAAACAGGCGGCCCTTCACCTCCCACCACACCGTGCACGTTGACACCATCGCAATCGATATCAAATGATTCGAAATGTTCAAACATCTTTTATCGCAACTGCGAGGGGTAAATTGTCGAAGTCAGATTGCGTTAATAATCTCTGCGGCTTGTTTTAACGTCGGATTTTGCTTAGCGAAACAAAAGCGAATAATACGGGTGTCTGGTGGGTTTTGATAAAATGGTGACAGCGGTATAACCGCCACTCCTTTCTCCTGAGTCATCCAATTGGCGAATTCGGTGTCGCTTAAATCCGATATTTCACTGTAGTCCGCTAATTGAAAGTACGTACCCGCGGAGGGTAATAATTTAAATCGGGAGGATGCGATCTGGTCGCGAAAATAGTTTCTTTTCTCCTCATAGAAAGCAGATAAGCCGAGGTAGTTTTCTGGTGCATCTCGCATAAAATCAGCCAGTGCCCACTGCATCGGGGTGACGGTGGTAAACGTATTAAACTGATGAATTTTTCTAAATTCGACAGTCAGTTCAGAGGGAGCAATGCAATACCCTATCTTCCATCCCGTCGCGTGATAGGTTTTGCCAAAAGAAAATACCGCAAAACTGCGCCCCGCCAGCTCCCGGTGATTCACCACACTCGCATGCTGATTGCCATCGAATACGATGTGTTCATAAACCTCGTCGCTTAACACGCGGCAGTTGTAGGGACGGATTACCTCAGCCAACTGATCCAGGTCGGTTGCCGTAAGGGTAGTCGCGGTAGGATTGTGCGGTGAATTAATGATCACCAGTCGCGTCTTTTCGTTCAGCGAATCCTGCAGCTGTTGCCAGTCAATTCGATACTCCGGCAGGGTGAGTGGAATATGAATAGTCTTCCCACCAGCGAGGGCAATGGCGGGCTCGTACGAATCGTAGCAAGGGTCCATCACAATCACTTCATCACCTTCACTCACCACGGCGTGTATCGAGCACATTAGTGCTTCCGTGGCCCCGCTCGTAATTGTGATTTGTGTCTCCGGATCGATCGTAGCGCCGCTGGTAGCTGCGTACTTATCTGCAATCGCCTGACGCAATTGGGGAATACCGATCATTGGGGGATACTGGTTTTTCCCGTCCCCGAGATAGTGGCTGACTCGTTCCAACAATCTGTCGTCCGGCTCAAAATCCGGAAAACCCTGAGACAAGTTAATCGCGTCGTAATCTTGTGCCATTTTCGACATCACGGTAAAGATCGTGGTGCCAACATTCGGCAATTTGCTTTGTACTGTTAGAGACATGGGGCGAGAGTAATAATTTTGGGAAATTATAAATCAAACGGAAGGGATTCGAATTGAATTGCTTCTTTGTTGGCGGCAAAAGGTAGAATACCGCTCTGTCCAATTTCACCACAACCATGAAAGTTATCTCCTGGAATGTTAACGGCGTTCGTGCTGTCGAGCGAAAAAAAGAACTGCAACCCCTGGTGGAGAAGGAATCACCAGATGTTTTAATGCTGCAGGAAACGAAAGCCACTATCGACCAACTGAGCAAGTTTCTGGTGTCGCACCCCGATTATCAGCAACACTATAGCAGCGCAGAGAAGAAGGGATATGCCGGCACCAGCATCTGGATAAAGAACGACCTCGCGAATGCCGTAAAGGAACTGGCTTTCTCCGCTGAAATTCCAGATGCGCCGAACGCGGATGAAGGCCGTATATCTTGTTTAAGTTTTAAAAAAGGGCGGAAAAAGTGGGCGCTGTTTTCGATTTATTTTCCCAACGGTGGTAAAAGTGAGCAGGCTTGGGAAGAAAAACTCGTATTTTACGATTGCGTCCATAAGGAGATGGCGCGCCTGCGTGACGACGGTGTGATTCCCGTAGTCGGCGGCGATATGAACGTCGCGCACAATGAGATCGATATCGCCCGACCCAAGGCCAATGATGGCAAGATCGGTTTCCACCCCAAAGAACGGGCCTGGATGGATCGTTTGATGGCAGACGGTTGGAGCGACGTCTGGCGGTCTCAGAATCCAGATGTTGCTGACGTGTACTCCTGGTGGCACATGATTTCGAAAGGCCGGGAACGCAATGTCGGCTGGCGTATTGATTATTTTTTAATGCCGCAGAAACAGCTGAAGCTGGTAGAAGATTGCCGCTATCTCCACGATCAGATGGGGTCGGATCATTGTCCCATTCGTATCAAGCTGACTACCTGACCTGGCCACTCTCGGAAGTGGTAGGCAGCTCGTTGGTACGGCTGTATCTCGCTGCGCCGTAGCGAAGAAATACAAAGGAAAACACAGCGGCAACCCAGTAAACGGGCACTAATAACTGCTCGCTGTTCTCCACTTCGCCAACCAGCAGCGCAAAACCAATGAATACAAATAAAATCGTAATTTGAGAGTAATAACTTTTAAGAATCAAATACCGGTGCGATAACGTTTCCCGCGCCAGATCATAGAATCGTTTATTCATTGCCAACCGAAAAAACGAAGTGCAAAAGGTAATTAATACCAGCGACAGAAACAATGACAACAGGGAATCTTCGTCGTCGACCAGAGCCCTAAGAATCCACGAAAAGGCATAGAGAACAACCGATAACTGGTAGATCTGATTCCGCGCAATACGGTCTATCGTATTTTTCAGCATGTAAAATAGAATGCCAAAAATCACTGCAAGAGACAGCACCATAAAGCCCAACCTGGTAAAGCTTTCGTGTGCAAGTAAAAACAGAGAAATGACCCAGAAGAAACTCTCCAAAAATAGATAAATGCCATCCACTATAAAAATCAATTTCGAACTGTCTTGATCTTTGAAACGAAGGATCTCTCTGATCTTAAGTGGTTTGAATTCGGTTAGGCTCTGTGGCGATTCCGGATGACTAAACACAAAAGTAATAAAACCGGCGACGCATAATAGCCCGCTGCAGATGACGATGTAGGTAAAACCGGTGGTCTCTAGTAAAAACCCGCCAGCCAAAATACCGACCTGTAAAAGAAAACCGACGTAGATTTGCAGGTTACCGTAGCTTCTACCCGAATTTTGTGTGTTGACTCTCTCGAAAAAAAGCGCTCTCTGGGTGGTCCAGAAGAAACAGTTATATACCCCATAACTGAAACCCAAAAGGGAGAGCACACCGAGATGCATGCCCAATACTCTAACGTTGAGCAACAACAGAATCTCCAACACCAGAGATACTGCGATCAAACTAGTCAGGGATATTCGGTACCGCAAATGGTCCCAAACAAACAAGCCGAGGCAAAACCCGCCGCCTGCAGCACCAATAAACCAGCTGACTTCCGAAATTCCGAAACCCTGCTTCCAGATATAAACAGGCAAAAAAAACGGGAAAATACCGATCAGCAGCGAATGCAGACCAAGGTATTGGTAGAAAGTCTTAGTAAGCGGATGCACTAAAAAATATCTCTATCCGCGATCTCAAGCGCATCCAGCTCGGCCAGTGCCTCTGTAAAATCTTCTGCCTTCCCATAGCGGGGATAATGATGCATTTTCATGTATGGCCGAGAATTCACTTCAATAAAAATACATTTTTGATCCTTGTGACTCACTTCAATACCCTTTTCAAAAATGACATCGATACCAAACACATTAGCGCCGAACATTTTGACCACGTTGTAGAATAACTCCTTGTTGTCCTCCGGAATAGTGGATTGATCAATAATTTCGACAATGCCCCCAGGCGCCAGCGCAACCCTGTGAAATAACTCGATATGCTGATCTTGATCAGGCACACTTTCCAGGGATAAATTCTGTTTGTTTAAATGCCGCACCACTTGCTCACTTTTCTCGAGAGGAAATATCACCGGGTGTAATTTCATTTCGGCGCGAATCGCGTTTTCAGCGTCCATCAGTTGACTGATCGTATCGTTACCGTTACCAACAACATATGGCGGATAACGGCGAATCACTGAAATCAACTTCCTGTCCGTTCCAAGCACGCGATAGTTCGCACCTTTTAAGTATTGCTCAATGACCGTTGTCGGCCACCATATTTTTGCCAGAAAGATGGCGCGCCATAGCTCCTTGTAATTATTGATCGGAAAGTAGCTACCCCTGGAATATCCACTCACATTGGGCTTTACGACCACGGGAAAGCCGTGCTCTTTGGCAAATCGAATAGCCGCCATCGGCCAGATAAAAATCATACCCCTCGCATGGGGCACATTGTTTCTGGCGAAAACTTCTCTACCCTGAGCCTTGGACCGACATGATTTACGGACCTCCAGCGAGTTGTAATTGCTGCAGCCGTTCATGTACTTTTCACTGATCCACGCATAAATCAGCGCTTTCAGTTTCTTCATATTTTCGATCTCAAGAAGTTAAGGGCAGGACTGGTGCGGTTGTAAAGCATAATTTTTGTGAACACCGGTTTCTCCGGTAAAGACTTATCCCGCGCCTTGGTAATACGCGCCAGCTTCATCATATAGCGAAGCACCATGGCAGTGATGTCCCGTGGTTGATAACGTTGATCCAACATATGAATGGGCATCGGCACAAACAAATTCACTTCGATCACATGACATTTTCCCTTTAGCAAATCTTCGATAGAGTTTGCACGGAAGCTTGTTCGTGAAATATTGAACTCCCCAATACGATTGACCATTTGCCAAACCTTTTCACATTGCTCTTCATTGAACCGATCTGTGATATCGACATATTCTGTGCTTGGATTATTGATGCTGTTTACCGGGTCTCTTTCGCTATCATTCACTGCTTCTGTAATGGAAAACACAGCGTATTTCGATTTGTCGGCATGATGACGCAAGGCAAATACTTCAAATTCTCGCTTTTCCGGCGCGCCATCCTGCACCAAGTAACGAATACTCTCATTGGCGTTCGCTTTTCGAATATCGGTTAGCTCTTCCAAACTATCTGCACGCAAAATTCCAGCTGCATTCTGTCCCCACTCGGGTTTGACGAATACTGGCCATGTATCTGGTATAAAGTTGCCATCATCATATCGCTGCGCAAGGCGCCATTCTGCAGGTACGGATTTGTCAATCTCGAGCTTCGAAAATATTCCCTCGCGCCCATCAAATCTTTCCGAATTCAACTGGAAGTATTTACAGGGCTTGGTACCAATCCGAATGCAGGACAAAATGTAAGTGATAACCATACCGTAAGTGATCAATGAGGTATTCGACATTGCTATCGAAATCCAGGTACTCGCCAGCTACTCAATGGACAAGCAGACTTATCGACAAGAACAACAAATTCACACATATCTGAAACGATCGCGATAATCTGCGAGACAGCCTCGCGACAATCAAATTAACGTTGCCGCTGGAAATTAAGAATGAACAATACGACGCCTAAAACCAATATGGATGCTGCTGCATAAAACAACGAACCGCCATCCGATTGACCATTGTGCAAAACTTCGATTCCCAATGGCGTAAATAGGTGAAAAAACACAGCACCGAGCATGACAGCCGAAGCAATCAGCCCCCCAATCTGATGAAACTGGCGACGCTTCCCCTCACTATTTGCCATGCCCACTAATCCTAGCAACCAAATTAGAGCGGGAAGCAAAAGTATGATCGAAGTAATGAGCTCTACGGCGCCAACTCCGTAGGCGCCAAACTTTGCAAACAGTTGACCTATTGTTTGCCCCAGAATGCCCTCCATCCAGGCGCCAATAGTGCCAAATATGTGTTGTGTATCGGGATGACTGGTGAACTTGTAGGGCAATGACGACAAAAACACTTTACAAATCCACAGCACAATTGCCCAGCTGATTACAGCGACTATATTATTTTTCATTGAAAGTTCAAAAGGAGATTGAGTGGTGAGCGCAGCGAGCTGCCTTTCAGCGCCGATGTTAAGTAAAAATGTCAGGTGAATCTACAACCGAGTCACAGCCCATATTGAGCTCCACTGTGGACAAAATATCTTTGACTAAGTTCTAAGTCGGCTTAAAAACGCCGGATATCCCACGGTATATCGTATTTTCGTACCAAAATACTAAAACCACCATCTGTCGCCGGCAAGCGCCACTCTTAAAGGGATAGGTCGTGCCAGCGCTCGCTACTGACTAAAACAGGGGGCTCACCATTGTTCTCAAACCACGAATCAATCACATAGCGCTTGCCGGTTTGCCTGTCTTCGATCTGGGCAGCCCAATGTTGTCGGATAAAGGATCGCCTGTACGCGCGGTCCAGAACGTCGTGGAATCGTAATAGCCCCTGTTGACTGAAAAGGTTGAGAAAGCGCGTGGTATTGATAGATTCATCGATACAGTCCAGCTGGCCTGAGTATTGCCTGGCGTCTTTCGCCACATCATGAATAGGAAGATTCATCGCGAGATCTTGATGGATTGGGGAATAGTGCCCAGCAAGTACCTCCATCCTCGCAATCGCCTCTTTCATTCTTTTGCGCTCTTGGGCAGCACTACTGGCATTGAGGATGCCCGTCACAGACCGCCACTCCTCACCCGACAACACGATCTGAGACTGCGAGCGACACCCGAAGTCATAGCAGATTTCGAATTGAATACCTTCATCATCAGAGGCAACGACCTGCCCATGTGTCAGCATTAGTGCGGCAAGAAAAACGACCTTCGTAATTAGTGTTGGCATTGATTGTTGGTGGGCTGCTTTCGTCACTCCGATTATCCCAGTTTATCCTACAAATCCAAAGCATCCTGTGTTCAGCACAACATAATCATTGGTGAATCATAGCGACTTCACTCTATAGGCCCGGGATCACTTACAATCTATTGGAACGAAACACTCCATCATTTCACAGCAATGAAAACGATTGGACTCATTGGTGGTATGAGCTGGGAAAGCACCGCAGTGTACTACCGAATATTAAACACAGAAGCACGCATGAGACTGGGAGGACTTCATTCCGCCCAACTGCTGTTATGGTCCTTTGATTTCGCTGAAATAGAGTCATTACAGGCGGCAGATGACTGGGAGAATGCGACCGCCAGAATGGTGAGGGCTGCGCAAAACCTGGAAGCCGGCGGCGCCGAGTGCTTGATAATTTGCACGAATACCATGCACAAAATGGCAGCCGAAGTACAAAGTGCAGTCGAAATACCCCTAATTCATATTGCTGACTCCACTGCTAAAGCCATTCTCCCCAGCCCTTGCGAAAATCCGGTTTTACTAGCCACTGCTTATACGATGGAGCAGGATTTTTACAAAGGTTACCTGCAACAACACCATCACATTGAAGTCCAGGTCCCTGGTTCTGATGACCGAGCGATCATACATAAAGTGATATATGAGGAACTTTGTCAGGGAATTATTCAACCAGATTCCAAACGTCAGTATCTTGAAATCGTCCAAAATGCGATTTCCAACGGTGCGGATGGCGTTATCTTCGGGTGCACTGAAGTCGGTCTGTTGATCTCTCAAGAAGACTTTTCCGTGCCTGTATTCGACACTACGAGCCTGCACGCTCGTGATGCCCTGGATTTCGCACTGCAGGATTAGCCTGATGTTGTCGCCTTTCGAAGTACTCACCGCATTTTTTCTTGTTGCAGTGGTGGTATTCATCATCAGAAACCAGCGATTCCATGAAGTCGCAGATCGACTTGCCCGGGAGTTTTGTCAGCGACACAATCTGCAGTTTCTCGATGGTACTGTGATGTTTCGAGGATTACATTTGGATCGGCGCAGGCTGCATTTCTGTCGCACCTTTCGATTCGATTACTCCCTGAACAGTGTCGACCGATTTGCTGGTAGCGTGACATTATGTGGTGATCATATTCAGTCGTACCATGTTCATCCAGATCATTTACAGGTAAATGAAGTCCGCGAAGTTGTCGCAGAGCAACTGGAACTTTAGTTTCGACCAACCCTCTAATTTTTTCTTCTTTCCGTCTTGTTACGCTATGAAATCCTTTTCGCATTCAATCTCGCCCAATGCCGCTGATCGATCTACTTTTTTGTCCCTGATTTTTATCATGATGATAGGCACCGTCCTTGGTTCCCAACAAACCCTTGCCGGCGACACCACCGAGGGACCTATTAGCACCAGCTATATTGGCAAGATGGCGATTGGTGGCAAAGACACCGTCGCCTACCATTCACAGGAATCAATCGAAAAACATCAGGCCACCGAGGGCAGTAAAGATTGGGTATACAAATGGCGTGGTGCAAAATGGCGATTTGCATCGAAGGAAAGCTACGACAAGTTCAAAGCCAACCCGGAGCGCTACCGACCGGCCTATGGCGGGTTCTGTTCGAATGCGCTGAGTCTTGGGGAAGGACTGATCAAGACGGACGGTAGCCATTGGGAAATTTTTGGTGGCCGCCTGCATTTGTTCTTCGCTGCACGCGGGCGCGATCGATGGCTGGACGGCAATATGGAGGAATATAATGCCCAGGCTGCTAAAGCCTGGAAAGAAATAACCGGGTATGATGATATCTAATTCAACTGCTACTTAGAGGAACCACTGTGATTGATCTCTATACTTGGGGTACACCCAACGGCCGCAAAGTCTCCATCATGTTAGAAGAGATTGGGTTGGACTACACCGTGCACCCGATCAACATCATGAAAGACGAGCAATTCACTCCGGACTTTTTGGAGATCAGTCCCAATAACAAGATTCCAGCGATCGTTGATCAAGACAATGGTCTGAGTCTGATGGAATCCGGCGCTATTCTCGTTTATCTCGCGGAAAAAACAGGTAAGTTGATGACCGCGGATCAACGTTGGCAAATTCATGAATGGCTGATGTTCCAAATGGGGGGCTTCGGTCCTATGCTGGGCCAGGCTCACCACTTTCTGCATTTCAACAAAGACGCGAGCGAATACGCCGCTAACCGGTATCGTGTGGAAAGCCAGCGACTATACAGCGTACTCGATGATCGACTCGAGCAAAATCGATTTGTTGCCGGCGATTATTCCATCGCTGATATCGCCCTCTGGCCCTGGGCATCTCGATTTGAATGGCAAGAAATCGATCTCAATGAGTATGAGAACGTAAAGCGCTGGTATTTGGAGATTGCCGAGCGACCAGCGGTTCAGAGAGGATATAAAGTGCCAAGTGATATGGGGGATATTCCCGTTCCTTAAGGAGCGGGGGGCTAGAACCCACTTTGCTCCGACTTGAGCAGGTAGATTTTCGTGTCCGCCTTCCTCTTTCTTACCGACACTGACTTTGGTTTGACAAGAAGCAAATCAGCAAACGACAGTGAAGCAACAGGGTTTCGCTTTACCTTCCTACCTTTTGGGAATCAAATCAATACAACTGATTTCATTCAAGGAACCTAGTCGCATCAGCGGCCCCCAGGTGCCGGTCCCGCTGGACACATACAAATGCTGGTGGGCATTCGAGTGAAGCCCGCGGATGCGGTCGAATTGTTGCCTCACTACCCAGTTGAAAGGAAAAATCTGACCGTTATGAGTGTGCCCAGACAGCATGAGGTCGACATCATGCTGTCGCGCTGCCGCCCACCCGACCGGTCGGTGATACAGGAGCACATTGAAGTAATCCGGCTGGATTTCTACATTGGGTAACATCAGCGCTACTTGATCTCTGCGATCCGCATCGTCGACACCAATCAGTTGAATGTCTTCCCAAATATGTGCCGCCTGACTAAGTGTTTTGACCTTGAGTTGTTCCAACATTTCGAGGGCTTTAGGTAGATCCGCATAGCGTTCGTGATTGCCGATAGAAAAAAATGCTGGTGCCTTGATGCTTTCGAGCGCCCGAAGCGCATCGATTCCAACCGCACTTGAGTCGATTAAATCTCCCGTGATTACCACCACGTCGGGTTCTAGCTGATTAATCCGATTGACGATTCGCCGCATAAATCCACCCTGCCTTGAACCAATGTGAACATCGCTGATTTGAACAATGCGACGTGGTGTTACCAGTTTATCGCTGGGTAGCTCGACTCTTTTCACGGCCAGGTGATGTGAAACAATGATTGCAGTAACTACTGCAAGACCTCCCAGCATTAGTATCCAAGGTGCCGCAGCTTGGTCCGGGTAATTAAAAATCAGACGTGGAACCTCTGCCAGCAACACCGTCGTCGCTAGAATAAAGCTCATTCCCATCCAGTGCACCACCACGTAACGAGCCACCATATTGGGACCGCGAAACGAGTACCACATTCCGATGTAACCAATTAGCCAGACAAGCACTCCCCCGGTCCAGCCCATATCATAGGGTGCACCCGCCCAAGTGCCTAATCGCATCACGGGATAGGCAAAAACGTACCAGCAGCAGAGCGCGAACAACGCACCGAAAACAAAGCGATTACGAAGCATGAATTAACAATCAGATTGGACTTATCAGGTAGACCCCGCAGTGTAACAATCATTCCCTGCTGACTGTGCCGGCCCCCGTGTATTCTAGTTCTCAGGTAATGAAAAAAAGCAGCGGTGCGAGCCGCTGCTTCTGTGTTACTACCTATTTTTCATGTTCAGACCAGCTTTCGCATCAGTAATGGAACACGGGTTGATGGTTTCATTCGATCAGAGATCACAGAGATGTGATCGACATAAACGTTGTCTGAGACAGGAAAGCGAAGCGCTTGATGCCCATGGGTACTCGCAGAGACCGAAGCGGTTTCGTCGCGGGTAGCGCGGGGCAGTTTGAAGTACCGTGTTTCCCCAGCCTTGATTGGCACGGAACCGTTTTGCATCAGTTTACTGACATCAAGTTGCCCACCTGGAACCGAAATATCGCCGGAAAACTGCATTGCCACCTCCAGATCCTTAGCGCCAGGATTGTGCATCACTAATCGATCCTGCGCTCCATTGGCGCTAAAGTGAACTTCCAGCTGCACGTCTTTGTGCCCTCCTGCAAACAAATCGCTAGAAAGCATACCCACCGACGCACCTGTTAAGGCAGCTGCGCCAGTGGTCAAAGTTTTCAGGGTTTTTCTTCGATTTACATCTATCAAGGATTGTTCCTCATTGGTTAATACCCGATCATTAAACCCTGATGGGGCTGAACCGATGCTGAAACCCCAAATTATTATGCCGCATTATCAATAGCTTGCCTTTGGTCGCTCCTTTTTCCTACACTTTCCTTTGAGGGGAAAGGCACTATTTGACAAACCGGTCGAGCCAAAGCTTCGCGCTCTTGGTTGAGCAGCTCAACGGTATGGAACCTGGAAGCCAATACAGCAATATCTCCGCGATGAAGTCCAATATCGCGTAACGCATGATCATCGAGCGATCGCAACTCGCGAACATTGGCTCGAAACTGTCTCTCTTCCTGAATCCAAGCCAATAACCGACTGAAATTCAGCTTGGATCGGGTGATCAAACTATGCTTTTTCGTTTTCATTTCCGTCTTCTCCACTTTATTGTTGATGACATGGGACACTGGTTTGTCGAGATCGAACGACCAGTGGGGGATACCACTGAATCCAGCGAGATGCTGAAGGCGGGCTTTGAATCCTTCTTCTAAAGTTAAGTGATTCTCATGTTTCATTTTAGAAATACTCCTGTTTATTACAGACAAATCCATACTATCTCAACGTATAATTGCTCTCAAACGATTAAATTTAATCTTTCACATTAGTATTTCTAAATGAAAAAAAAGCTCCCACCATTGAAGGCATTGCGTGCATTCGAAGCGTCGGCACGCCATCTGAGCCTCTCCAAGGCGGCAGATGAATTGTTTGTTTCCGCTGG
>JAHQWE010000006.1 GCA_019633985.1 Acidiferrobacterales bacterium
AGGGACTTGTCGGAAATGGAAGAACAATGGACATCCTGGTTCGCGCAGCAGCAATTAGAACCGTTGACTATAAAGTATGAAGATTTATCGGCCGACCCAATAGGCACAATCGGTACGATCCTTGAGCGTATGGGAATAAACAGGCAACACGCTGAAGGTATTGAAATACCCGTTGCGAAACTGGCCAACGAAACTAACAGACTATGGGCCGCACGATTCAAGTCTGAATGGCTGGAATAACGTATTGTGCATCTTGGAAATCGCCGATTACGAAATATATAGCAGATCGATGAGCACCGAATTTATAAAATTAAACGACAATTGGAACGCAGATCCTAATGCAGCTGGTGAATCGGTTGCTATTACGGAAGATTGTGTAGAATTATCTTTTTTTGTAAATGCGTGGGCCTATGAGGGTTTCCATGAGGAAGAGAGGATTGCACTTCGATTCTACGGTTGTACCCGATACCACCTGGAAGGAACTAATGATGAAGGTTGGTATTCTGGTCAATGTAGGTTCAGTAAGTTAGCTCCTGAATGGGGTGAGTTCTACCAGGTAAAAGGTGATCTCAAATTGAATGAATGTTCAAGTGACTGGATTGAGGTTACTCAAGGTCAGGGTGAAAATCACTATCTGTTTTACTTGGGCGACAATACATTTGAATGTGATGCTACTTCATTTGAACTTGTCAATCTTGGAATCTCTAAACCTGAGTAGAGAATAGGGCTGGCGTTTTTTCAACCGTCGCTTGACGCTTTAGATTGTGCAGCTAAGTAAGTAACTTCAAACACACATAAGTTTAGCATTTTGTTTACGGAATACTCGGTAGCAATGTCAGAATTAGAAAGTGCACTAACAAATTCCGGAATATTGAAAAAAGACCTCGTCCGGCTTAATCTATATTCTGATTGGAATAGAGTTCTCTTTCCACCGATCGATGACACCTCGCCACTGAAAATAACGATTCACACTCAGCCAAAACAGCAAACCTATAGCGAAATCGTCGACTATGCGGCACAGTATAGTGATGTGTCTGTTCACTTTAACCTTAAAGTAGGCGAGAACTACGATTTGACACTTTTGCGATCAATCCCAAACCTGATGGCGGTTTCTCTAGATGGATATGAATTTTCAGATTATGGGCAACTAGAATCGATACCAGAGCAAATACTTCGTTTTGGGCTGAAGATAAAGGATTCGAAAAAGCTCAGTTTGGAGTTTTTGAAAAAATTTGAAAAATTGCGTGAGTTGTCCCTCGAGCGTCACAGTAACGATATTGAGTGTTTAAACAATTTGATAAATCTGGAGACGTTGAAACTAAGATCAATTTCAAAACCGGATGCAGCATTTTTGGTTGAGAATAGCGGTTTGAAGAGATTAGAATTAAGGCTTGGTGGACTCTCTAATATAGATACAATAGGATCGTGTACCAATTTGGAATATCTGGAGTTGTGGTCCATTAATCGACTTGCGAATGTCGATGCAATCAGCGAGCTGAACAATTTGGCAACATTAAAGCTCGATCAGTTGTCAAAGGTCACGAATATCAAATCATTGTCTAACTTAGAAAGGCTGAGATTCCTTAGTTTATGTAAGATGAAGCGGTTGGAATCGTTGCAATGGGCTGCAGATATTCCAAATCTGGAGAGATTGAGCGTTACCGAAACTACACATTTGGGTGTTGAAGAATTTAGTGTTTTTTCCAATCACAAGAAACTTAAGCAAACCAATATCTATATCGGTAAGAAGAACAGTAAGCCCGTTAGAGATCTGTTGAATTTACCTGAAATTACTCACTTCGATTGAGCGTTGAGAGAAGTCAGACGTCTGACATATTTTCACTATTGAGGCTGTTGCAAAAATTATGGGTTTTTCAGTGAAGTTCAGTTGGGTGCTGCAAGTAGGCCCGCCAGATTACCTGGAGGTGGGAAAAACCTATTCGTTCAGGAAAACGGGTAATCGGGTATTCCCTATTGATGTCCCTAGTGACGTCCCTGGTGATTTAATCGATAAGGAGCGTACTGCGATAGCTAAGATAACTATAAGTTCATTCACCAATGAACGTAATGTCACTACCGGAGTGTACCTGGTTAGGAAACTCTATTCAGGCCAGGAAAAAGGCGTTCTGACGAACTACTGGCAAGAAAACGAGTAGATTCACAAGTGTAAATATCGTAGCATTTTCAAATCTTTAAACCCTGCAATTCACTGGCTTGTAACCGGAGGGAAGGGCGATGGAAGCACGATTCATTACACCCATTCTGAACGTCTCAGACCTGTCGGCTAGTTTCGACTGGTTTAAAAGACTGGGCTGGAGAAAAAACTGGGACTGGGGGGATCCACCGTCTTTTGGCTGTGTGACTTCAGGCGACTATAATATTTTTCTGTGTGAGAATGGGCAAGGTGGGCGTGGCAAGGGCGAAAACACGACGACGTTTACTTCAGCTGGGGATGAGCAGCAAGACCAAGGCGTGTGGATGTCTGTCTGGGTTGATAGCGTTGATGATATTTACAAGCACTGTATTGAAAACAACGTAGAAACTACCCTCAAACCTGAAGATATGTCTTGGGGAGTCAGGGAGCTCCATGTCAGGCATCCTGACGGACACGTATTTCGTATCAGCCAGTCAATAGAAGATTCGGACGATTAGTAATCTTTGCACATCGCAAATTTACGTCGAATTGTCCCACTTGGTAGCCGTGCGTAGCGCGAGTAATGACGCTGTGCAACCACTGCTGTAGTCATCTAATAAGGAGTAGCGCAATGAGCGCGTTTTTAATCTGTGACGTGAAAGTCAAGGATAGGGATAAACTACTGCAATATCTCAGTTTGTCTGAACATACGCTTGCTCCGTTCGGGGGTAAGTTTCATGTCCAGGCCGGTAAAATAGAGGTCATTGAGGGTGACTGGAATCCTCAAGTCATCATCATTGCGGAGTTCCCGTCTATGGAAAAAGCCAAAGAGTGGTACTCTTCCGCGGAATATGCGAAAGCACTAAAGGTTAAACCTGACGCGATTGAAAGAAATATGATTATCACTGATGGTTTAAACTAATGGCGTAGCCATAGCTAAGTCGGGGTGCTTGATTTAGACCTAGCGTTGATCGATACTGAGTATTGCACCAAAAAGGATCATGCCTAGCAGTGAGCACACCAGCCCCCCGCCTGTATAGTCTTTGTTTCCTTATCTGGTATCTTACTGCCTGCAGCGATGGCGATGGTGGCGGGGGTGTGACCGGAATATCAGATACTTCCCAGTTAGCGCAAAACATAAACGGTGAATTGACAGGTCAGCTCCTGCATGACGATCATGTCATTGATCTCAGCACCGGGGTCGGCGTTTTTATCTCGGGCTTCGAAGCCACCTCTGCCAATCCTGATGGGTCAGAGCTGTATAGTCTGGTCGATGATTGTGATGCCCATACCAGCGCGCCCGGCAATTTCTCCTGCATCTATATTCGTTCACGTGAGGGTTTAATCAAAGAGCAGTTCACTATCCCTTATACCAACCTGAACGACTCTTTCTACGTCTCGCCTGATGGCGACCTGTTTGCGATTACCACGCGGGATATCAGTTTAGCGGACGAACAGGTTGTGATTTATACCCGTTCGGGTGACTTTGTAACATCATTGGTTGACCCGGATGGCTTTGATTGGCTGAACGATGGGCGTTTTATCTATAGCAAGAATCAGCAGATATTTTTGTCCTCAGATAGTCTGGATGATGAAGCCCAAGATACCGTCGTTGCCACCTTCAGCGAAGCGGAGGGTCTACCAGCATTTTTTGCGGTAAGCCCTGATGGGTCTGAGCTTGTGTTTGCTTTACGAGATCGGACCATTGACGGCGTGCTTGAGCACAGTGGACTGTGGCGCTTGAATCTCAACACCCTGGAATCAACACGGTTCGCCGGCCTGGAAACATCGGCTAATCAAGTCGGTTCATCATTACGTTGGCCCCTTTGGTCACCCGATGGTCAATGGTTAGTCACGACCGTCTATCAAAGCCTGACTGAAAGCTCCCTGGTCGCCTTGCGCACAGCAGTATCCGATCATGTCGTTATTCAGCAGGCGCTAACAAGCACAGAAAATCAGAAAGTCATCCAGACTCTGTGTAATCAGATATGCCAAAACGAGATCGGCCCGAATCAATTGGAGCGAGCACTAGCGTGGACGACGAACACTTTACCAACCCGTAGTAAGGGTAGTTTGCCAGCCAGTGGCGCTGGGCTGCATGCGGGTATTACCGGTTCAATGGTTTACCTTGACCATAACCTCAGTGGCGTTGAATTTAAAACGTATGATTTAGCTACAGGAACAAAGCAAGACCTAGCGCGATTCCCCGAGGGTACACCAACAAGAACCCAATTCGATCCGTGGAGTATAAATGGGAGCGCGACTGAAATTGTTTACTTTCAGGTTGATCGTCCATTTTACCGGTTGACCAATAGTGAGATCACCGCCAGCCTGATACCCGATCTAAGTAACCGTGCAAATCAGATAAGAAACCCTAAATTATCCCCGCAAGATAATGCGCTACTGGCGTATTCATTCCAGCAAACCAGGGAACCTCCTGACGCATCTATGGACGTCAATGTGGTCAATATCGAGTCGGGTGAGTTTCTCCAGCAATATGAAGCACGTGCACTGGACTGGTTACCGAACGGAGATTTATTTCTGCATAAACATCGCGAACAGAAACTTCAACAGGTGGATGCGGTAACGGGGACCGTCCGTGCAGAGACTGATCGTGCAGAGAGAGTCTATGGACTGACTGTGAGCCCCGATGGCCAAAGAGTCGCCATGATAATGATGGGGCATGTCTGGGTGAGTAGCCTTGATGGCAGTAATTTGCGTCAACTGACGCAATCCGTTGGCAATGAGGCCTGGGCCGAATGGTCACCAGACGGGCGTTACATCGTTGTTCAACACAATTCGCGGTTACTGGTCAATGAACCGTCCACAGAAGATTTTTATATCGTAGCCGCAGATGCTACCAGAGCCTGGATAGGCGCACCTGCTGCGATGGGGATACAATCGATAGAAGTACAATTTAGTTCTGGTAACTTCCCCTATGGTCCGTTGCGCTGGCGCTAGTCTTTAAATATCACGGGCATTTTTACAGAGATCAGGACATTCTCCATCATTAGATGTAGAAACTTGGTTCTTATCTTACAGAAAGTGCCAGAATTGATTGAACCTGACCGTCTCAGTTCGGCCCAAAACCGGCATTCATATTACCTTTAGCTTCGAAGAAAAAGCTTATTTTCTAATAAATGGTTTCACTTGAAAATATATTCTGTATAGGTGAAGTTGTCGCTGCACGAGCCGTCACTAAACTTGGCGAACAGCACATTGGTACCGTTTATTTGGAAGCTGGGTCAACCAGTTCGGTGTTTAAAGTATCTACAAATAAATCAAATTACATTTTGAGAATTGCATCGCCGCGTGGAGGCAAGTTCACTTCCTACGAATCGGACTACTCAATTAGAAATACTATTTGGACCCCGGATTTACCTATCGCCAAACCCATTGCAACCGACCAATCGTTCGATATCGGTATGGAAGCTATATGGGCAATTGATGAATTTAGAGAAGGTCATCACCCCTCCAGAGGAGCAATTGCTCCTTTAGTCTCCAGACAACTAGGAGCGCTGCTGCAGAAGCTGCATAAAATCTCGGTAACTGGGTTTGGTCAACTTGAGAATACCAGGTGCCGACTGCACGGAAAGTCCGAAAGTCCCATCAATGGGCTCCTAACGCGCTTCGAAACACCTTGGCCATTTTCAACAGTTTCGCTTAGGAATCATCCCTCGGTTCGCGCTCAGCCAAAACTAGAAGAAAAATTATTACCACTCGAAACAGAGCTGCGTGAGTTCTCGGAGAATGGCACACCGACTATCGTACATAGTGATCTACATGAAAGGCAGCTGCTCGAATACAATGGAAATTTAACCACGGTGCTGGACTTTAATGATGCCGTCGTAGGCCGCCCTGAATGGGATTTAGGATCGTATCTCTATTTCCATGGAGAGGGCTGTTTATCAGATCTTCTTGATGGATATACTCTCAAGGGCCAGAACAAACTCATTCTTAAGAAACGAGCAAAACTAGCCGCCATAATAATTGCGCTTCATCATGGAAATCGAGGTGAGATTCTCGGCAAATCCCATCGTATCGAGGCATCAGTACGTTTCCTTCAGAACTGGCTATTTTGACCGCCCGGAAGGGAACTAGTCTCCTGGTCAGATATACTAGCTCTAGGATCGGCTATTGCCGAGAGTAGACTTTCTACTATTGTCAGATAGAAGATCATGAAAAACGAATCGGATATAAAAGCGCTGGTAGAAGGTGATGATTGGAGCATGCATGCATTAAAATG
>JAHQWE010000042.1 GCA_019633985.1 Acidiferrobacterales bacterium
AAATGGGCAAGACGATGGTGTGAAACAGAGCCCACAAGTTTTACTTTACTTTCCAAATTATTCTTTGCGATTAACTGCTCTAGTTTAGGTCGCTCAGGGCCCTCGCCTGCGATAATGAGCTCAGCCCAAGGAAATCTTTTTAGAATTTCAGTAAACGCCTCTATCAGAATGGGTACACCTTTAATGTTGATTAAGCGTCCTGCGAAAACCACTTGGCCTGGTTTTCTTTGAATTTTAAAATCCAAAGAAAACACACTACTGAGATCAGCTCCCATTGGCAATACATTGATTAATTCACGGTCAATATTAAGGTCAGATATAACTTTCCTCTTCATTGATTCACTCACAACACAGTAGCTTGTGCACCGCTGAATTACCCATCTTTTGACTTTTAACAACAGCTTACCCTTCAAACCATATACGTCACTACCGTGAGAGGTAATTACGATCGGTACGTTGGACTTAGATAGAATTTTTGCAACAATTGCACAAATACCCTGGGGTATAATCCAATGTGCGTGGATTGCATCGGGTTGCCAATTTTTTAACTGCTTTATTATGGCGATGACTTGAGACACTAGTAAGAAAGGAACGACAAACAAGTACCAGGGGTTCTGTTTTAAAGTGTTGTTGATGCCTCCGTTTTCCGATAGTTTTTCGAGAAAGAGGGGGGCATACCGATACCGCTCAATGTCAATATTCTCTCGACGCTCAAAAAGAACACTTCCAGGTCTATTTTGCGTAAGCAATTTTAGTTCAAATTGGGTCGATAACAGGTTGCAAAGATCAACGACAAATCGCGGTTCGTTGGAGTCTTCACTAACTGGGACCGTGCTCGACAACACCAATACCTTAATCTTTGACTCAGAGCTTTGAGAGCTCGACTCTATATTCGTTTGGCACGAAACGTTCACTTCTTGGTGATATATTTAGTCAAAATGTTAGAACCAATGTTAGCGCAATGAATAAGAAGATAATTTCTCTCTAATAATCTAAAGTATCAGGACAGATAGCACCCTGTCGTCTTTTGCATTAGTGTCTTATAGGTTGCTTAAATTAATGTTTTTCTTAGTCAGAGTGCACGTCACACTTTGATGCATAGCTGGCGAGTGCAGAAATTTCATTGAGAGCAGATATTGAATTCTTAAATTCAAAATTTTTCACCTTGGTTTCAAATTGCGGGTGCTTTTCGCAGAATAAGTTCCATTTCTTTTTCTCTACAAGATACTGCAGATAGTAAGTCCAGAATCTAACATCTCGTCCTTTGAGTGATCGATCAAAGGCGGCTTCCGCTTTTTCAGGTTGATAGTCAATCTTCCAATAATACAGTGCGTAGTACCCAATAAATCTGGCGTTATTTGTTTCTAAAAACAAATCAAAAAGTTTTTGTGCTTCCTTCTTTGAATTGACACATACACCCCAATCCAAACATTCGAGAAATGAAATAATTGATCCTTGCAGTGGTGCACTTTTGGCAACAGACGGAAACTTATCTATCGCAGTTTGCATCCATTCAGGGTCATATTCAAATGCACCATTTTCACTGGCCAAGATCAAGGCAAGTTCCGCCACCATCTGATCAGGCTCCAGGGCCCTGGCTTTCAGAAATGAAGTTTTCGAGAGTTCACCGTATTCCTTTTGACCGTTTAGAAATCGATTGAGCTGAATGCGTGCAAAGTGATAGTTTGCGAAAGCGGATCCTGGCTGTTCTTTAGCGCCATGTTCAGCAAAGCTGTATTCACTTGACCAGATGCGGGCTCGATCTAATAGTACATGGCTGTTCCATAAGAATACCGCTGTAAGTGCAGCGTAAATACCTATTCGAAATTTCTTCAGCCATAAAGCGGCGCTCAAAGCTGCATAGCAAAGTATTAGAAGAATGCCAAAACTTGCTAGGTAATTTCGATGTTCGTGAACCAATTCGAGGGGCAATATTGTGGATTCCATTGCATGACCAACGAAGAACCAAGCGAGGCCGATACAAATTAAAGGAGAACGTTGGAAACTCAATATTGCCAGACCGCCCATAGCAATCAATACTATTGCTGACAGAAATGTTGAGACTGGTGAAAATAACCCTGTCGATATAGTGAAATGATCATGCCACAGGCTTAGTTCGGAAGTGGTTGGTGCTAGAATTTGTGATAGATAGAATGTAAGGGCCCTGAATTGAGTTAGAACGCGCTCAATTTGAGAAAATTCCCTGAACTCAAATCCACCAAAAAGCCATTTATAGCGGGTGAAAAGTATGTAACAAACACCTAAAACTCCAACAACTGTGGTTCCGGTGAAAAGTGTCACAATAGTTTTGTCATATCTTCCATCGCTTTTAAATCTAAAAACCGTAATTTCAATAATCGCAATGAACAATGGCAGTAATGCGCCATTTTCTTTACATAAATAGCCGAGCGTGGTGAATCCTACAATAATAAGAGGTAGGTAAAGTAGTTTTCTCGCTGGTTGTTCTATGCGACCACGCGCCACGATATAAGTCAAAATACCGGCCAAGATAAAAAACGAGGAGAGCAGTGTCATCCTTTGGCTGATATAGAGCACAGAGGTCAGGTTTATTGGGCTAATTAGCCATAGCGCGGTTGCTACCGCGGGAAGAAAACAACAGACCTTTTTATCGAGATTTCGCGTTTCACAGAGCTGGGAAATTATTTTTTCTGCAACGATGAACAGTACTACTCCATTGGCACAGTGAATTAGAGTATTAACGCATTTCATCCACCAGCTGGAATCTCCGAGAAAATAGATATTTAACGCAAATGACAACATACTAATTTGTCGCCCACCGGCAACAAAAGATTCCATCGCACGGATCAGCTGGAGAGGATCTAGTGAAGAGATGAGAAGTCGTTTATTGTTGGTTAAAACATGGGCATCGTCAAAAAGTAGTGGGCCAGTAAATCCTGGTAAGTAGAGGAAAAAGCTTGCAAGAACTGCCAGTGCCAAAAATATAGTGGGCAGGAATAACTTGTTATTGGTCACGTTGACAGGCCGATGTATGAACGTTAAAGAAAAAAAAACCCCACCGCCTGCAGGCGGTGGGGTTGATACTATACCGAACGGTAACAGTATTTCGATAAAGTTCTATTACAACGTGGTGGGCAAGAACTTGTCTTCGATTGATCCGTCAACTCTCCACTGAACAGTGTTGTTTGTGGTAGAAGCAGAGAAAGTTACTGTTCCAGCACTTGCATTACCTAGAGCATTGTTGGTAGCAAGCTGACAAGTAGCGATGTCACCAGCCATATCAACGCTGTCTACATAGTCACCGGCGTAGTCAGTAATAGTACCGGTCAGACGGCCTTGTGAGTACTCTGCAAGCGAAGCCAGAGAATCAGGAGTCAGGCTGGTCTCACTGTAGAAAATAGAGAACTCAGTTTTAACTGGAGAGAATACTGATGCGCACTCACCAACTCGTGTTCTAACAGTGTAGTCGCGATACGCAGGAACTGCGATTGAAGCGAGAATACCGATAATGGTTACAACGATCATCAATTCGATCAGGGTGAAACCTGCTTGTTTCTTAGATTGCATTTTCATTTAAATTAGCCTCTTAGCTATAGGGAAAAATTGTTTTTACTTCTTAGGAGCCAGTCCTAACGATTAAAGTAAAGCAATTGACGTGCCAGTTTTCCCCTCGGTGGTGAGAAATTGTATTAGATTTTGTAACTAATTGAATAATATATGAAAAAAATTTTAAAATGTGCTTCTAGTAGTCACTGACGAAGTGGATCGCGCCAACGCAATTTGGATGTGGTGTACAAAACAATCGGTGTGATAAATATAATGTGACAAAAATTGTCACATTTCTGACAATTTGTATCAGTTTTACTTTTGATCAGACTCTTGAGCTGTCTGATAATGCAGTGAGGACACCTGTTCACCAATTATTCCAATGAGGAAAATGATGAGAGAAGATAAGAAGAGCACTGCACTCATGTTAGTAAATCTGCCCTGCGTGAAATAGGTAAAAGCGTAGTAACCAACTCCGGTTGCGAAGATTGCTGCACTGACCGGCAGGAATAACCGCATTGGGGAAAATAGGGCGCCTACCTTAAGAATAATCAGAAAAAAGCGCATTCCATCCCTCAAAGGACGGATATTGCTTTTGCCTTCTCTTCTTAACGCCTCAATCCAGACAAACTTGATAGGATAACCAGAGCGTAAGAATGCCATGGTGATCGTCGTCGGATAAGAGAACCCATTAGGTAAAAGATACAAAAACTGTCTAAACAGTTTGGCTTCAACCAGCCGAAATCCCGAGGTGAGGTCGTCAATTCGAAATCCTGTCATCATTGAAGCGATCTTATTATAGAGAAAGTTCATTGCCCTTCTTGGCTTCGATGCGTGGGACTGGGGTTTACGCGCCCCGATTACCATCCTAAAGCCGTTTTCCAGTTCGGCGATCAGGGTTTCAATATCTGCTGGCTGGTGTTGGCCGTCCGCGTCCATAAACAGTATGTACTTACGGCTTGCGGTTCTGGCACCACTTTTGATGGCGGCGCCATTTCCCATGCTGTACGGGTGCGAAACGACAATCGCACCTGCGTGTTCAGCGATTTTCGGTGTTTCATCATCAGAACCATCGTTTACAACAATAAGCTCTGCTTCAGGATAACGAGAGCGAATATCTTCAAGATGAGCAGCTAGATTCACTGCTTCATTTTTGGCAGGCAAAACTATCGAAAGCTGGTTGGAGATATTCAAAGATTTTGCCTCGTTTCAGCACAATGGAGAAGGGGTTAATCGGAACTATGAAGAATCGATTTCCAATTTCTTGATTTTATACCGTAGTGATCGAAATGTAGTACCCAATAACGCCGCTGCTTTAGTGATGTTGCCACCCGATTTGTCGAGCGCATCTTTGATCAGTGCCTTTTCAATATTATTTAGGTGCTCGTCGATGGGTAGGGCCATCTGGTCAAGACTCGGTGATGCAGCGTTATTCTTGGCTGAAGGTGTACCTGCCTCACTATCAATATCTTTTGGAGAAGATGTGCGAATTGGAGTAGTTGATGATGAGCTGCCCGGAATCAAATTTAGATCTGCAGCAGTGATAGTATCTCCGTCATGCAATGCGAGCGTTCTTTCAAGTAAGTTCTCGAGCTCCCGCACGTTACCCGGAAAGTGATGCGAGGCAAGCAATTTCATCGCATCCGCGCCTAGTGTAGGAGAAGTAATACCACTTTTCCGACTGATTAATTTAGTGAAATGTGCTGCCAGTACCGGAATATCTATCGGGCGATCACGCAGACTGGGCGCATTGATTGGAATGACATTCACACGATAGTAAAGATCTTCACGAAACTGTCCTTTTTCAATCATCTCCTGGAGGTTTTTGTGGGTAGCACTGATCAGCCGCACATCGATTGGCTTTTCAGTTACTTCCCCGACCGGCCGCACTGTTCGTTCCTGAATGGTTCTCAGCAGTTTGACTTGGAGGTCCGAGGGCAGGTCGGCGATTTCGTCCAAAAATAATGTGCCGCCATGCGCTGCTTCAAACAGGCCCTTTTTATCTGAGAAAGCACCGGTGAAACTGCCTTTCTTGTGCCCAAAAAACTCACTTTCCATTAATTCTCTAGGAATCGCCCCGCAGTTAACTGCGATAAATGGATTGGTTGATCGAGGGCCATTGTCATGAATGAGTCGCGCGATCAATTCCTTACCCGTCCCGGTTTCTCCATTGATATGGACTGGTGCCTGATTCCGCGCGACTTTATTGATGAGCGCTCTAATCTGCTGCATCAATTCCGATTCACCTAATAACGTTCGCTTGGTATCGGTCGTAGGTGTCGTCTCGCTCAATCGAATCGAGCTTTCGATAATCGCCTGGAGCTGCTCGACCTCAATGGGCTTGGCAATATAATCAAATGCTCCGAGTTTTAATGCCTCCACCGCTGTTTTGGGGTCGCCAAATGCGGTGATCACCGCGACTGGAATATCGCTGTAGTTTTCCTGTATGTGCTTAACGATGTCCATACCACTGCCATCAGGGAGTCGCAGATCGGTAAGGCATAGATCGTAAGAGCGTTTGCCCAGCTGGGCTAAGGCTTCGGTCACGTTTCCCGCTTTGACCGATTCCACCCCCATTCGACGCAGAGTAATAGAGAGCAGTGATAGTAGATCCTGCTCGTCATCGATAATGAGTGCTACTGGTGTGGTCATGCGGTTTGTGCTGCAGGTGGATGAAATAGCTCTACATCAGAGCCTGTTGGTGTCGGAGAGTCAATATCCGGTTCCTGGAAGGTGATTCGGAAACCGTGTCGCAAAGTGCCGGTAACGTACTCGATTTCAGCACCATTAAAATTGCAAAACTCCCTTACCAAGAATAGACCGAGGCCGTTGCTTTTGGAGTCGGTGGTATGGAATGGCTCGAACAGCTGTTCTACATCGTCCGGATCAACCCCCTGACCGTTGTCTGTCACATCCATAAAAGGAATCCCATCCCAACCGCTGCCAATGGTCAAGCTGATTTCCAGAGAGCCACTCGCTGGCCGCGCATACTTGATGGCATTCTGACAAAGATTGGTAAGAATTTGCTCCAGCTGAGTTGGATCAAACATGATGCGTGCATCCTCTCCCTCGAGTGAGAGTGAAACATCTCCCGGCGTCACAGTTTCTCTGAAGGTATCCATGAAAAGCTCTAGCCAGGCAGCGAGCTGAATCTCTTTACGTTCTGCCTTACCTGGCCGACTCCGTTGAAGAACCGACTCAATGATATTGTCGATTCGCTTGGCGTGAGTTCGAATAATCGTGATGAGTTCGGCGTCCTCTTCGTTTTGTGGATCAATAGGGGTCAGGAGTTGGGCGGCATGATTGATTGCGCTTAACGGATTTCTGATTTCATGGGAAATAGCGGAAGCCATTCGGCCTATGGACGCCATTTTGGATTGCTGTATTTGCTTCTGGATCGAAGTCTGATCCTCGATTTGCACCAGGTATCCATTCCGAAGGGGCAAGGTTGAGACTCCCAGCTCTTTGTTCTTTACCCTGAAAGTGAAACCTTTTGATCTTGGGATTTTAAGATAAACGGACAATACTTCTGCGAGTTCACCAGTGAGTCGATTACTGGAATCAATAAAATGTCCAATCATTTCTCGGGCCGATTTATTCTGGATTGCGATTTTTAAGCGCTTGTCCAAAAACAATACCCCAACATCCAGCTGTTCCAACACCACCTGATTGATTTGATCAAGATCAGCCAGTACTTTACCTTGCTCCTTCACCACGCTTTGTGCCGTGCGAGATCGGTTAGCAATCACGCCGACGATCACCACCACACTAAACAGACCCATGGCAAGTAAGGGGGTGAGGTAATAAGTATCGTAAACTGTTTCTCCAGCCCGGTAATCCAGGTAATCAATGAGGAAAATCAGCAAAGTGCATATTCCTGTGTATATCAAGCTGATTTTTAGGTGGAACAAAACTGCGGTGGCAGCAGCGGTCGTGACATAGAGAATTAGCGTGCTCGACTCAAGCAGATGATGCGAGAAAGTCAATACGCTAATAAACACAATATCCAGAACAAATAGCGTGTGGGCCTGAAGGTAGAGTTCCGGTTTTTGGCGGTGAATATTGAAGAACGTCAAAGCTGACATCGTGGCGATGCCAAAAATGGGAAGCCAGAGGGTGAGGAGATTTGTGAGATCACTAGCTTTTCCAATGCTGGGGGACGCCAGCACGAGAAGCAGAACGGTCAAACCCAATCGATAAATATTGTAGTAAAACAATATCTGCCAACCCTCATTGTCTGAGCGGGCATTAATGGTTCGGATGAGCTGAGTATTTGTGTTCAAAGGTACTTGCTAGGTTATATTTCGGTATTCCAGAAGATCGCCGAGTATCATTGCACTATGGGTGTTTTGGCGACAGCCCAGACGCTTATCTGATCGTAACCGCTGCCGCGTAAAGTCTTGCAGACCTCTGTTACTGTCGCCCCACTAGTGATGACATCATCGACTATTGCAATGGAACCCCCTTTGGAAGATTTAATGACGTCAAATGCGCCGTGAATATTCGAACGCCGCGCGTCTTGATCAAGTTTAGTTTGACTTTCCGTATAGCGTGATTTTACAACCACTTCTTCTGTCATTGGTATGCCTAGTATATTCCCCATTTCACTGGCGATGAGCGCAGACTGGTTGTACCCCCGCCTTTTTAAGCCATGACTATGCAGTGGAACTGGAATAATCATGTCTGGCAACCCCCTTGATCTTTTTATCACAGTTGAAGCCAATATTCTTGCAAGAGCAGAAGCGACGGAGAGTTTCGCCTGGTATTTAAGTGCATGGATCTGGCTCGCGATAGGGTCAGTGTATTGAAATGGAATGATGGCTTCATTCCAGTAGGATTTCTGCTGCTGACAGGAGCCGCATGTGAATCCACTAGCAAGAGTTGTGCCACATTGCTTGCATCCATGATAAATCCAGGGTAAATAAAGCTGGCACAAGGAGCAATACCCTTTGTCCGACAAGGAATAACACAAACAACATCGGTCAGGAATTAAAACATCCACAATACCGCTGATGCATCGTTTAGCTTTTGTTATGGTGGTCGGGTTTGTCCGATTGGAATCTGGATGAGCTGGATCCTCTGAGTTTGAGCGATGAGATGAGTGACAAGATTTGAATTTTAATGGTATCGACATTCTCCTTCCCTGGATATTTGCTCGAAGCTCGAGCGATTTATAATCATTACGGAATGGCCCTCCTGGCTATCCTCTTCAGATCGATTGAAATATCGCGGTTTTACTTCCCTGATGCAAGATGAATTTATGATTTTAAGTGAGTCTCTCACTCGGCCGCCCTCAAAGAGTGAGATGTTTGAATTGGCAAAGGAGCCGATGGGTTATCTTGTCGAACCAATTACTCTGGAGCTGTGGAATCGTCTCGAGCAGTCGATTACCCCAAACTCTCACTGGTATTGGTTTGATTTCAATTGCAACAGAGAGAAAATTGATTTCGACGCAGTCGAGCTTGGGTCACTTTTCGAATTATCGTTTCCCTGTGATGTGAAACATCGCTTCGATGGAATCGTATTGAATCTGCAGCTTGGCTGGGCGAACTATGAGCAGACCTTTCGGCATTGTCTTAAATGGTTAAAACCTGGAGGTCAATTGTTCTTTTCCACTTTTGGGCCAGATACTCTGTTTGAGTTGAGAGAGGCTTGGAGGGAGGTGGATTCGTACCCGCATGTTCATGATTTTCCTGACCTACATGCATTGGGAGATCAACTCTCCAATATTGGCTTTGAAAAGCCAATTTTAGATACTGACTGGCAGGGCGTGGAGTTTGAAGATATTGATTTATTGATGTCTGATCTTCACGATCAGGGTTTTAATAATCTACACCAACAACGGCGAAAAACGCTCACTGGAAAGCAGCGTTTATCTGACCTCAGAAAGCAATTTTCAGGACAGCAGACTGTGCAAATGACATTCGAAATAATTTACGGCTATGCGAGAGTACCAACTGGTGTTCAGGGCGCAGTCCATGTCAATGTGCCTTCATTAAAATCCTGACCAGACTGGGAGTATTTTAGAAAGGGGATTAAAGAGGATTAAAGAAGATCACTGTCTCAAACCTGGGGCGTCTATCGGGAGGCCGGCATTCATAATTGCCTGGTAGAGTTCTAGTGCGAGATAGGTGGCACTTTGGCTAGGTAGTGGCGCGGCGCCTGCGATGACATTACACTGCTGATATCGCTGATGTAGCGTCTGCATTCCTGAGGCTTGATTACTTTGGCCCTCTGTTTCTGAGAGCGAAAACTGTCGAATACTAAAGGCTGGATAACCAGCACCATGTCCGAGCGCAGAACTCAATACATCCCCTCTAAGCTGATTTCCCGCATTGTGAACATGACAATTTGCGCAGGATAAGTTCATTTGTCCGCGCTTGGCCCAGAAGTATTGCTTGCCTTCATCGTAAAGCGCTCTGACATTTTCATCGCGGATATCGATGTCAATTGGTTGACCGCGAAACGGGCTTTTGTAGGCGGCAACTAACGTAGCCAGTTTTTCGTCCTCACTGGACAACACTGGATTTCCATTTTGAACCAGACAATTATTGATATCACTTTCGATGGTATGTATCTCGCCCTGGAAAAGAAAAGGATAAGCGGTAGGAGGTGGTTTGCCACTGAAACACTCTGACAACGTGGCTCCGCTAGCCATGGGTTGCTTCCATAAGAGTTGGGCATCTTTCACTACTGTTTCATAAGGCGGCATCGACAGCAAGATCTGGTGCCCACTACGTTGACGTGAAAACTGCGGCAACGCAGAAGCCCCTTGACGATAATCCTCTAAGTCGAGGTCAGGGAATCGAGATTGAAAAAACTGTCGAAACTCAATTTGATCTTGTTCAATCTCTTGCATTGAAGACACCGCGTACACGTTGGCGGAGAAGACCCATTCTGCAAGCACTAGCGACACAAAGGCAATTGCCTTGGATATCAGTCCTGTCAGATTCCAAGTCAGGGCTGCGGATTGGGTGGGGCTCTGTCTGCGTCGAGGAATCATTGAGAGGTCATTCAGTAAAGTGAATTGCAGTTGGCAAGGCCGTGAACATTATCAGAATATTAGACTGTAACAACTTGGGTTCGATCTGTATTCGGAATTCCATCACTCGACGGTGCCAGACGCCTGCCCCTGGTTGCCGGAAATGTCCTGCCAGCTGACCTCAATCTGATCTCCGCTTGTGGCGTTCTCAAAAAAGGTTCCGATAACCGGGTGTTTCGAAACAAATTTTCCGAGAAAAAATTCTGCATGAATACTGCCATTCAGCCGGAATACCAGCTGGGTAATATAGTTTGCTGAAGGACCGCCTTCCTCAGAATGTTTTCCCGAATACATTGGATGAAGCACTTCGCAATGGGCTTCAATGCCGGTATCGCGAGGTAGTATCTTGAGTCTGGTCGGGTACATTGAAACTAGTTATTCTCCCAATGCCCAGAAATCATAATGCGTCTGCTGGCGCGGCCAATTTGACCATTGCGAAGCACGTAGCAGACGATATCCCCGGTTTGTTGCATTCTGGCTCTAGCCTTTACAACCGCGGTTGTTTCGCGAATTTGATCCATTGCCAGTATTAGAGGCTGGGGGTTCACCGTGGAGGTGACCACCAGTTTTTCCGCTCCTGGAGCAATAATGCTGAATGGTACTAGTTGAGTGCTGCCGCTCACCAGGGGTGCGTTTATCTGTATCGTGGCGTCATCTGCCGCCTCAGTCTGACCAAAGTAAAATTCCAGAATAAGCTTGGTATCGATACTAGCGAACTCAGGCCTTGGGTCAACAAAATTCCGGGATGCAAAGGCCGTGCGAACTCCTGGTAACAATGAGACAAGGGTTCCCAATGCAAACCATCTAGTAGATTTTTGCAGGAATCGTCGTTTATTTAGCATCGAATGTAGCTGCGAGAATTCTTGCTTATAGAGTACCGAGAAACGCGATCAGTTGGTCGATTTCTTGCGGCGTTAGAATCTCGTGCTTTAAATAGGGAGGCATCGAGGAGTGCGAATTCAGAGACGAAGGATCTTCAATGATTTGTCGTAACAGAGCACTGTCTGGAAAACGTGCACGTATCGCCACCATGGGTGGTGCCAGATTCCCTGCTACCGGCAGACTGGCGGGCCAGGGTGAGACATTAAAGGTGTGACAAGCGATACAATTCCCTCTACGATCATCAATCGCAATACACCATCCAGCCAATACCAAATCCGCTTCAGCTTGATCTTTGGATTGCGGTAGAGATCGACACTCTGACTGATTGGGCCACTTCATCGGTTTGACAGTACTGGCGGACTGGGCTAAAGCTGGTTTGGTGGCCAACATCAAGATGACAAACAGACCGATCAGCAAACTCAGTGCCGGGTTACCGATCATCAGCAAGACAGGATTATCTCTGGCACGCACCCCGTCAGGTGACTGAGCTCTAGTAGCGCAGCGATTAATGATTTTTTTCACACTTTACTTCTTGGCCTAGACGAATTTTGGGAATTCGTATTTTTATCTATTATTCGGAGCTTCACGGGAGACCCTTGAACAGCTGACGATGGAAAATGTAATTATCTGTCATCCCTCTTAAGATCGCTGATTACCGAATGCTTCGTTTATTTGAGCTGCAGTTTACCTGATCATGGATTCGATACCATCCTGATATACTGGCAATTTCCTGACATTTATAAAGGCGCGTCAGAACAATGTTTTGCGTTATCTAACTCTCTTTCTCTTGCTTTTTTTCTTCTGAGGCGAGGCGATCGAAATCCTTGAGGCGGGCTTCGATACTCTGTTTTAAATAACTGCTTTTGTCGGCGTTGTCGCGCAAGGCCAGTTTTAAAGAGGAAACGGCAGCCTTATACCGACCGATTGCCGCAAGATATTCGGCATCTGCCTGGTGTGCCTCAGCCAAATTCCCTAGGCCTACGTTGGCTTTGGAAAGTTTTCTAAACAATCGAAAGTCATCAGGATAGCGTCTAAGTTGATAACGGGTTTGCCTCTTAGCAAGATCAAATTGGTTGTCGTCCAGCAGCGCGTCAATCAGATAGTGCGCGACATAATGCTGATCTTTATGCGTATTCACCAGCGCTGTGAGCAATTCAATGCCATCGGCGACCTGACCTGAACCCCTCAATACATCGGATTTTGCGATCAATATCGAGATTTGTTCAGGTAGCGCTTTTTCCAGGTCTGACAGCAATTGCCCGGCTTCGTCATATTTTCTTTGTCGACTCAGAGAGAGAGCCAAACCATATTTTGCCGCTTGGTTTTCGACACCACTGGTTTCTGAAATCTGTGCGCGCAACTGTTGTTGTGCGACCTCGGGGCGGTCGGTGAACAGAGCACGTATTTTCGCTTTCGTGAAATGAAATTCAATGCTGCTGGCATGAGTTTGCTTCGGGAGGGCGGCAAGTCGTGCTTCTGCTTCTGCTACCCGGGTATAGGAAAGCGGATGTGAACGCAGAAACTCGGGCACGTCTTTACTAGTCACGAGGGTAAATCGTTGCAGCTTTTCGAAAAAGGAGGAGGTCGCTTCTGGATCAAATCCGCTTCTCGACATCAATTGAATGCCGATCGCATCGGCTTCTTTCTCAAATTCACGGCTATAGGCTAACTGATTAGCTAAAAGATTGGCATTTGCGAGGGTAACGCCGGCAATGCCCGCCTGTCCGCCAATCAAAATTGAGGCGATGATGGCTGCGGTAGTCGGTAACTTAGTGGCTTCTGCCTTTGCAATCATTCTCGGTAGGTGGCGTTGTGAGAGGTGAGCAATTTCATGACCAACAACGGAAGCGAGCTCGCTTTCGGTTGTCGTGGTCAAAATGAGTCCGGTGTGGAAAGTGATATATCCACCTGGAACGGCAAAAGCGTTAAGACTGCTCTCTTTCAAGAGACTGAAATGAAGCTTTAACTCCCCCAGATTGGTTGCTGAGCCAACCCGCGCGCCAAGCTGGTTAATGTAATGCCGTAACTCAGGATCATCGATGTATTTGGGTGAAGCTAAAAGTCGCCTGAAAAACATTTGACCGATGCGCTTTTCTTCTCTTTTGTTCAAATACACTGAAGCAGCGTCCCCTAATTCCGGTAGTGGGGTGGTTGCCGCTTCCTGTGCAGTCGCCGGATGAAAGAGCGAGAAGGCGATCATTGCAGTGACGAATTGCTTGAAAAGGCGGTAGATTTTTTTATAGGGGTGAGTCAATGGTAAGAGTGATAGAGTTGAAGAGCGGTTTCAACGAACAAAGTTCAAGTTGGAAACTCGGGCTGTAATCATACGTATTCAGAGCCTTGGGTGGTGTTAAAGTTCTGTAAAGATGCGAGCTGATGCTGTCACTCCACTAGAGACTTTTGTTCTGCAATATGTGGAGCTATAGAAAATCAGATGAATCTGCTCTTCGCCACTTCGCAGCAATCAGCTTCCATTCCTCTTCCAGCTTAAAACGCAGGTCAAACCACATCATCTCCGCACGAAGTTTCTCGATAGAAGCCACTCCGTCGATGGGGCTACTCGCTACGGCCACGAGGAGGGACATCTCAGCTTCATCTGATTTCACCATTTCCAGCTTTTTAATCACCTTGAAGCTGTGAATGTTCGGATTTCGTAGGAACTGAAATTGCGCCACCGCACGAATTTGTCGAATGTCTCTACCTTCGACGTCCTGGTATGACTCGCTTACAAAAGACATCAGCTCGTTAACCTTGCGAGATTCTGCAGCTTCCTGCATGGCATTCAGTGTGTCTCTCAGCCGGGTTTCCGGATCTTCTGTGTCACCGCCACACGCGGCAACTAAAACAGCAACAAGAAGTGCAGTTAGTGTGCTAAGCGGTAATCTCAGTAACACCATTGTCTCCACCAAGAAGTAACTGGTTAGCACCGCGCAGCGCAAATAGTCCAACAGTTACCACACCTGGTATCTGGTTCATGGCTGTTTCCATTTCCGCAGGATCAAGAATTTCTAGGTTTTCTACATCAAGGATAATATTGCCGTTATCGGTCTCAAATCCGCTGCGGAGTACTGGTGTACCGCCGAGTTTCACCATTGATCTTGCGACCAGACTTTGCGCCATTGGGATTACCTCTACCGGAAGTGGAAAGGTGCCGAGACGATCCACTAGCTTACTGTCATCGGCAATGCATATAAACCGGTCAGAAGCCGCAGCAACGATTTTTTCTCGAGTCAATGCTCCACCGCCGCCCTTAATGAGATGTAGATGACGGGTCGCTTCGTCAGCCCCGTCAACATAAATGCGCAACTGTCCTGCGTCGTTGAGAGATAGCACATCAATGCCATGTCGCTGGAGGCGCGATGCGCTAGCCTCTGAACTGGCTACGGCGCCATCAATCTTGCCCTTTATCCTGGCCAATCCATCAATGAAGAAATTGGCAGTTGAACCGGTGCCAACACCGACAATATCACCGGTTTCTATGAATGCCAGCGCGGCTTCCGCTGCTGCCTGCTTGAATTGGTCACTACTCATATCATTACCTGCGGTTAGGCCACTATTGGTCTGGTTCTTAAAACAACGATGCGCTGAGTTCGTTGATTGCTTTCAGCATTTCAGCGTCGTCAGTCAAAGTTTCAGAGATCGCACCACGGCACGCATCGACCGGTGGAATACCGGAATGCATCAGCTTCGCAGCGTGCACCAGTAAACGCGTACTGGCGCCTTCTTCCAATCCGCTTCCTTTCAAGTTACGGGTCATGCCTGCATACTTAACCAGCTTGGCCGCAATTTCACGGTCAAGCCCTGACTCCTTGCTCACTATTTCTGCTTCTAGATCTGCGGTTGGATAGTCGAATTCAATGGAGATAAAACGCTGCCGAGTGCTTTGTTTTAAGTCCTTCAGAACGCTTTGATAACCTGGGTTATACGATATTGCCATGCAAAACGCATCGTTTGCTTGCAGTAGTTCCCCCGTCTTTTCAATTGGAAGTACTCGGCGATCGTCTGCCAATGGATGAATCACGACTGTGGTGTCTTTTCGGGCCTCGACGATTTCATCCAGATAACAAATACCTCCGCCTCTGACCGCGCGCGCTAGGGGACCGTCTGCCCAACGCGTTTCGCCGCCGACAATCAAGTAGCGACCGACCAGATCTGCGGCCGTCAAATCATCATGACAGGAGACAGTAATAAGCGGGCGCTGAATACGCCAGGCCATATGTTCCATAAACCGCGTTTTACCGCAACCAGTGGGACCTTTGAGCAGCACTGGTATCTGGTTTTGATAGGCTGCTTCGAACAGAGCGACTTCGTTTTTTTGCGGTGAATAATAGGGTTCGTCCGTAATCAGATACTCGGACAAGGCGGTTTGATCGGTCATGGCTGGATGTGTCTCGGTGATGCTGCAAGTGTAGGTAGAAAGCGCGCGAGAATAAAGCTGGATCTGTGTCCGCACAGACTTTTCGTCCTGGGCCACAGCATTTGTTATTCGGTGCGGGCTAGACCACTGTCACTGCGTCTCCCACGGAGATTTCACCTTCTCCATCACTGCTGGCATTCACACCAAAATAGACCTCGTCATCAACCTGACGGTAGGTGTTTAGAGTATGAATGGGTTCTGGACCCGCTAACACTCCCAGCGTGGGATCAATCGTGGGCACCGAGCATCTCGCGCAGCGATCCAGCATGCGAAATGTGATGCCGTTGATTTCCATTCCACCCCACAAATCCTCGTCAAATGGATTACAACCGCGGACAACGATATTAGGCCGGAAACGCAACATTTCCACTGGTTCAGTTAATCGAGCGTTTAAATCCTGAAGTGATTCCTCGGAAATGACGAGCAACGGATAGGCATCTGCGAACTTAGTATGATCGGTGGTCTTGGCAATTGATGGGTCGCAATGTCGCGTTTCTGAAGCCGGAAAAACCACCAGTCTGCTTGGTTCATCCAACGCTTGGCTCAACCACTCGGCGGTTTCATTTCCGCTGTCTAAGGCGTTCACATCGTCTCCCCATACCTGGGTTTTCAGCTTCGGCATGTCTGCACTAGAGAGTGGCACGGTCATCGCCTCCATACCAAAGCTCTGCAATACCAGCTGATTGTTCACGATAGCGCATTCAATCAAAGCCATTTGAGGGTGTGTGCGTTGTGTCAGAAAGGTGCCGTCAGGTTTGACCGCCATCCAACTGCGATCGTGTTGAATGCCACTGCGCAGAACCGTAGCCTTTTCAAGAGAAATGCTTCCCAGAGATTTCACTGGATAAAGATGGAGGCCGGTTACAGTGATGGTCATTTTGGTGGTCGCTATCGGTGAGTTATGCGACACTATTTATCATGAACAACATCAATCAAACAATCGCAACGCCCACTGATGACACCCTGGGTTTGTTATCGGATCTCATCGCATTTGATACCACCAGTCGCCATTCCAATCTGGCGCTGATCGAATACATAGAAGCCTACCTGGCAAAGTTTGGGATCAAAAGCGAACTGAGCTGGAACACTGAAAAGACCAAGGCCAACTTGTTTGCCACTTTGGGAGAAGATAGCAGTCCTGGAATTGTACTCTCTGGACATACCGATGTCGTACCGGTAGACGGGCAGAACTGGTCCACAGACCCATTTAAAGTGGAAATCAAAAATAATCGCCTGTATGGCAGAGGCAGCTGTGATATGAAGGGATTTATCGCGATTTGTCTCGCAAAGACCGAATCCATATTGCAGGCTGAACTACCACATCCAATTCATTTTGCTTTTTCTTATGACGAAGAAGTTGGATGTGTAGGTGTGGTCAATCTCTTAGAGCAACTTAAAACCAGAGCTGTTCAACCACGGGCTTGTATTATCGGCGAGCCGACCAGTATGGGCGTTATACGCGCGCATAAAGGGATGCTGTTCAAACGTTGTCGAGTCCATGGCAAATCGGCGCACTCTTCTCTGGTCAATCAGGGGGTAAATGCGGTGACTGCGGCTGCGAAGACGATTGCGTATATTGACAATGTTGCTGAGCGGATTAAAACCGAAGGCCCGTTTGATCCACAATTTGAACCACCTTATACGACCCTGCATTGTGGCGTGATTCATGGCGGAACTGCGAACAACATCATTCCCTCCGAGTGTCAGTTTGATTTTGAAATTCGGAATTTGCCGGATCAACCTACGCTACCGATTTTTCACGAAGTAGAGCAGTTCAGTCGCTCGTTGGAGCCGGCGATGCGGGCGGTTGATGCTGAAGCCGGGTTCGATTGGCAAACACTCGCGGATTATCCGGGAATGAATACGGATGAAGACGCTAAGGTGATTCAGCTGGCGCAAACATTACTGGGGGATCAACGAAGTCCAGGCAAAGTCAGCTATGGAACAGAGGGAGGCCACTTCCAGGCCGCAGGTATCGAAGCGGTCGTTTGCGGCCCTGGGAGTATTGAGCAAGCACACAAGCCAGACGAGTATGTGGATTTATCTGAGCTTGCCAAGGGCGAGGGGTTTATTGACACCCTGATTAGAGTGCTCGGGAATGGCGAGATAAACTGATATGGCGATTTATCTGGGGTTAGGTAGTAACCAGGGCGATCGTCGTGGCAATCTGGAAGCAGCGATATCATCTTTGAACCAGGCCGGTTTTACGATTGATTCAGTATCCCCCATGGTGGAATCCCCTGCGATGTTGCCGCCTGACGCGGAAGCTGCATGGAACAAACCATTCTTGAATCTAGTGGTTTCGGGCACGGCACACTGGTCTCCTGAATATGGATTGCAGATCGCCAAACAGATTGAGAGAGAAATGGGGCGGGAGAGTGGGCCTCGGTGGTCGCCGCGTCCTATCGATATCGACTTACTGGTATGGCACGAAGAAGTGGTGCAATCGAAACAGCTCACTATTCCCCATCCCGGCATTGCTGATCGCGATTTTGTGATTACGCCGCTGATGTATCTCGCTCCAGGCCTGGAAATTCCGGGTTTGGCAAAGTCGGTTTTCGAATTGAGTCTTGGTAGGAAAAACATTCCGCTATGGATGGGAATTCTCAATATCACCCCTGATTCCTTTTCGGATGGAGACAGCTGGTCCGACACAGCTGCACTTGAATCTCATCTTGACAAGCTCTTGGATCGAGATATCCAAATTATCGATATCGGTGCAGAATCTACGCGGCCAAGAGCGGAGTCACTAGATGATTCCAGCGAATGGCAGCGCTTGCAACCGGTGTTAACACTGATCCAAGATCGGGTAAAGGGCCGACGAATTAAACCGCAGATCTCTGTCGACAGTCGTCACCCTAAAGTGGTTGCGCGCGCATTGGAATATGGGATTGATATTATCAACGATGTCACCGGGTTGAATGATCCCGAAATGCGTAGTGTGGCCAGAGACTCTGACTGCCAGGTGGTGGCGATGCATTCGATGAGCGTGCCTGTCGACCCATCTTTGTTGTTACCCAGTGATAAACCGCCTCTCGTGCAGATTAAAGAGTGGATAGAAGAAAAAAAGAATGCCTGGCAGAGGGAAGGATTGAACCTGGATCGTATTATCATTGATCCTGGTATTGGCTTCGGTAAAACCTCTATTCAAGCGTATGATTTGATGTCCCAATGTGCCGCGCTTCGAGGCTCAGGGTTCCGCCTGCTAATCGGGCATTCCAGGAAATCATTTATGAATGGCATCAGCGATCGACCTCCTGGGCAACGGGATTTAGAAACGCTGGGAATTTCTATGGGATTATGTCAACAAGGCGTGGATATCATACGTGTGCACCAGCCATTTATTCATCAGCGCGCGTACCGCGCTTGGGCGCATCTTTCGTTGCAGTAGAGTCGATCAAACATAAGCTATCACGCTATTCAGACACAGATTCATGTCTGTGTGCTTAGAGGGAAGGTCGTGATTTCTTTATGAGGGTTTCATTTAGAAATATGTGGATCGCGACAGGGTGGGGTGTCTAAACCGATGGTATAGGCTAAAGATGGTAGATGATCTGACCGCAACGGACAAGGCGTCGCTTGAGGTAAATCGTTTTGAAGCCATTTTACGGTAGAACAAGTTAATGAAACATTACCTCTGCGGAGAGGGTAAATGCCGGAATTACGGCATTAAATAACGTGCCATCATCATCCTGCATTTGATAACTGCCCATCATGCTGCCAACCGGTGTAGGAAGGATAGCGCCACTGGTGTATTCGTAACTCTCTCCGGGCGCCAAATGCGGATGTTCTCCCACCACGCCTGGACCGCGAACTTCCTGGGTTTTACCGTCGGCGTCGGTAATGATCCAGTGGCGAGTTAACAGTCTCGCAGGAATACTGCCACTATTGTGTAAAGTAACTGTATAAGCGAAAACATATTGGTCTTGTCCAGGATCCGATTGATCCTTGAGATACTGTGGCTTAACGTTGACGGTGATTTGTTGCATCTGCGGAAGAAATTTCGATGGATAACGATGTGGGCGGGAAGCGTTCCATCGATCCCCTGATAGACTATAGTGCCCTAACCCCGATGTTCGCACAAAAATGAAAGTTCAAGTACTAGGTTCTGCTGCCGGTGGCGGTTTTCCACAATGGAATTGTAATTGTGATAACTGCGCCGGCTTCCGCAATGGTTCACTTAATGCCAAATCGCGCACGCAAAGCTCTATCTGTGTCAGCAGCAACGGTGTGGACTGGGCATTGATCAATACCTCACCTGATATTCGCCAGCAGATTATTGATTTTCCACCGCTGCAGCCGGGCAGAGGGAAACGTGATACGGGCATTCGTGGCGTCGTCCTGATGGATAGCCAAATTGATCATACAACCGGACTGTTAATGCTGAGAGAGCTGGCGCATCCGTTACCGATTTATTGTACCGATATGGTGCAACAGGATCTCACCACCGGTTTCCCCGTGATGAACATGTTATCGCATTATTGCGATACAAACTGGCATCAGATTACCCCAGATGGCTCGGGGTTTCAGGTGGAAGGTGTCGAGGACATCTTGTTTCACGGCATCTATCTTAGCAGTAAAGCGCCGCCATATTCACCGCACCGCCACGACCCCCATCAGGGAGATAACATTGGCATGTTGATTGAAGATCAAAAAACTGGAGGCCGTCTTTTTTACGCACCGGGTTTAGGTGTTTTGGAGCCGCATTTACTGCCATATATGCAACAGGCAAGTTGCCTGCTTGTCGATGGAACATGCTGGTTGAATGATGAAATGTCCACTCGGGGGGTTGGCAGCAAGCTCGCTACTGAAATGGGGCATCTTTATCAATTCGGCGAGGGCGGCATGATAGAGCAGCTAGGACAATTTCCTGATGCGAGAAAAATACTGATACATATTAATAATACCAACCCTATTTTGAATGAAGATGGGGTAGAACGAGAAATCCTGAAATCCAATGATATTGAAGTTGCCTGGGACGGCATGCAAATCACGCTGTAACGAATACGATGAATCAACCGTGGACAACAAAACAATTTGAAAAGCGTTTGCGTTCGATGGCGCCGCTGTATCACATCAATCATCCATTCCAGCAGGATATGCATCGTGGCGCGTTGACACGAGAACAAATTCAGGGCTGGGTATACAACCGTTTTTATTATCAAGTCAGTATCCCAATCAAGGATTCGATTCTGTTATCGAAAATCCACGACCGCGAGACACGGCGGCACTGGATACAGCGAATTATCGATCATGATGGACGCGAGGGCGAAGAAGGGGGGATAGAAGCCTGGATACAGCTGGGAGAGGCAACGGGCCTGAAACGAGAAGACATTGTGTCGTTGGAGCACGTATTGCCGGGTGTGCGATTCGCTGTGGATGCCTATGTCAACTTTGTGCGGAATCATTCCTGGGAAGAGGCAGTGTGTTCCTCTTTGACAGAATTATTCGCACCGACCATCCATAAGCAAAGACTCGCTGCCTGGCCGGAAAACTACCCTTGGATCAAGGCGGAAGGCCTTGCCTATTTTCAGAATCGCCTTGGGGAAGCACATCGAGACGTGGAACATGGTCTCGCTCTGACGCTGGAGAATTTCAAAACTGCTGAGCAGCAGCAGCGGGCGCTTGAAATCCTGAAATTCAAGCTCGACGTACTGTGGAGTATGCTGGACGCGATGACGATGGCGTATGTGCATCAAACACCGCCTTACTTTAATACTGGACTAGGATCTGATGACTGAATCTACGGCATTAAAAATGACCAACGGATTTCGCTTGCAGTGGGAGCCTGCACAAGATGCCCATGTGTTGCTTTATCCAGAAGGCATGGTGAAACTCAACCCGGCCGCTGCTGAAATTTTGAGCCTGGTTGATGGTGATCGAAATATCGAAGAGATAACCGAAGCGTTGCAAGCAAAGTTTCCGGATGCGGATTTAAGCGGCGATGTGAAAGAGTTTGTTTCGATCGCCACTGCCAACGGCTGGTTGAGTTAACAATGGCTTCCGCGACAAGTGGCCCACGTTGGTTGCTGGCAGAATTAACCTATAAGTGTCCGCTGCAGTGTCCCTATTGCAGCAATCCGACAGACTACACGCGTTACCAAAGTGAGCTCACAACCGAGGAGTGGATTCAGACAATGCGGCAGGCAAGAGATCTTGGTGCCGTGCAATTGGGTTTCTCTGGAGGTGAACCCCTGGTTCGCAAAGATTTGGAACAACTGGTAGCCGCTGCCCATGAAATGGGTTATTACACCAACTTGATCACGTCTGGCATTGGCATGGATGCGCAGCGTGTCGCCGATCTTAAAGAAGCGGGTCTGGATCATATTCAAATTAGTTTCCAGGCGAGTGAGGAGGTATTAAATGATCGCTTTGCGGGCACCAAGGCGTTCCAGCATAAAAAGGAAATGGCGCGTGAGGTTAAAGCGCAAGGCTACCCTATGGTGCTGAACTTCGTTCTGTATCGCGAGAATATTGATCGCATTGAAGATATTATGGATCTGGCGCTCGAACTCGATGCCGATCAGGTGGAACTGGCGAATACGCAATATTACGGTTGGGCTCTGCACAATCGAGAAGGCCTGTTACCTGATAGAGAACAGCTTGCCGCGGCACAAGCGTCGGCCGAGAAGTATCAAGAAAAGTATCAGGATCGATGTCGTTTTCTTTACGTGATTCCCGATTACTACGAAACTCGTCCCAAGGCTTGTATGTCGGGATGGGGAAATATCTTCTTGAATATTGCCCCAGATGGTTCCGCACTTCCCTGCCAGGGTGCCCGTCAAATGACGCATATCGACTTTCCCAATGTGCGAAACAGGAGTGTGAAAGAGATCTGGTTTGAGTCGAATGCGTTTAATGTCTATCGTGGTGACGAATGGATGCGCGACCCCTGTAAAACCTGTGAGCATCGTCATGAAGATTTTGGCGGTTGCCGCTGTCAGGCTTATCAATTGACCGGAGATGCGAGAAACGCCGATCCGGTTTGTAGTCTTTCCCCAGATCATGAGCTGGTAACACAGGCGGTTGAGAAGGCGCAGAAGGAGGAGATGAGCCGATCGGTTAAAGTCGCATTTCGAAATCCGAAAAATGCGAAGCAACTACTGCTCAACGACAGCGGTTAACCCTGGTTGGGTTAAAACGATTTTTTATAAAAAAAAGCCCGGTGACCGGGCTTTTTCTATGGGGATCAGATTACCCCTCAAATAAATAACTTATTTGTTATTGATATACATCGTGATTTCGAAACCGAAACGGATGTCTTCAAAAGATGGTTTGGTCCACATAGTGTTCTCCTATAGGTTAATGCGTAGCCAGAGACTGACTAAGGGAAAACTATAGTGGAGTTCAGCATAAATTTCCATATGCGAGCTCGGGAAATTGTGTTCAGCCGGAAAACCACTGCAATTCGAAGTTAGAATGGATGGCCTCAGGTTCACTTTAATGCTTTTTAATGCACCCTGTTTTTGTTCGCAGCCGAAATGCTTCAGTCAATCACCGAAAAAATGAAGACACCTTCATCAGATAAAGGGCTTTCTCATCCACTTTCCAGGATGGGCTTGGCAGTGCTGTGCAAAAAACTCTCTTCAGGGGCAATGCATTTCCATATTTCGGCTCCTGAACCACAATCCAGTCTCGTATTGGCCATACCCATCGAAATTAGTGATGATAGCGGGGTCGCCCATGTTTTGGAACATTTGCTGCTGACAGGTTCAAATCATGCTGACGGCGATAGCTTTTTCTTTCGTGTCCGCAGCGAGAGCAGCGCCGTCGATATGAATGCGGTCACCAATACCAAGTATCTCGCGGTGCACTTCACCTGCAATGACGACGATGAGTATTTTCGACTGCTAGAGGAATTTACTTCTGCAATATTTGAACCATCCTGGCAACCAGAGCAGCTCCAGCGAGAAGTGGGCGATCAAAATCATCCAGGGGTGATAACCAATGAAATGACGGGAGTTTTCAGCGCTTCGCACACCTACTGGGCGCTGCGCACTTACGCAGGATTGTTCTCCAAAGGGTCCAGTTGTTTCAACCCTGGTGGAGATCCTAATCGTATTGCCCAAGTTGGTGATACGGATCTAATAAGTTTTTGGAATCGACACTTCTGTGTTGAAAATTTGTTGGTAGTCAGCTTTGGGGAAGTCTCGGGCAAACAGGTGCAAGATAAATTGGAACACTGTTTAGCCTCTAAAAGGCGCGGCAATTCAATCTCCATACCCCCTTCGCTACCAATATCTTCACCTAAAGTCAGTCGGTTTATCGATGAAAACTCTCCATCGCAACAGATAGCCAGCGGTGTGTTGTTGCCTGCCGATACGAGTGCATGCAATTCGCTGGATATAAACTTGCTCAGTGCTTTCCTTGATCAATGTACTGCTGAGATTGTCGAAAGATGTACTCAGGTAGGAATAACGTTTTCATGCCCACCAGTGGTCAAGGAGACCGATGGCGATTACTTTCTGTTTACAGTTTGTACGGTCCATTCCGCGGAAAACATCAAGGAACTATGGTCGACAATCACAGGAGTGTGTGTTGATGTGCTAGATCAGCTTTCACCCGTTGTACTTTCGTCTTTGGCGCAACAAGCCGCTTGTGCGTATTTCAGCCTCGGGAATGAAAAGATAGGAGCAGGAGTTGCGGCCTCTCTGGAATTAGTGAACAAACTATGTGGGTCTGTTTGCTCGACGGTTCGTGAACCTGGTAATGATGAGATTGATCAACTGCTTGTTGCCTATGAATCACGGGACAACTGGGTCGATCTATTGCTGCGTTCAATGCGGACTAACCCTGCGCAGGTCACAATCGATTGCGACGACAATCATGCCCCGATTCATCACCGATTTGTTATGCCGACACTCGATGAAAAAATAGATGCCAAAAGCATCGTAGGAGCGACAATCGAATGCATCACCACCGACGGTGATTGGGTTTACGAGAAGGCACGTGCGAACACGAACTGGGAAGTTCCGACAATATCGCATCACCCATCTTCAAAGATTTATCACTATCGACTACCTCGGCCGTTTCTAGCGCCGGTAAAAGTAAGCGTGGCGCTACCAAAAGTTGTGGGTAGTTTGGTATCCGAAGGTTTGCATAACGATTGGTTGAAAGCGGTGAATCCCACCGACATTGATACGGATATAAAAATTGAGGCTAAGCGATGCCCAGGTAGCTTGGACTATCAACTCATTCTCTCGTTCGCTTCGAACGGCGATATATCCTCTTTGCAGCGCAGGTTAACGGTGATTGACCGTTTTTCCATCGCAGATACCGATTTATTGGCCAAGCACTCTGGTCGAAAAGTCGCGATCAAGAATGTGCAGCAATTGCCTCCGCATCAGCAAGCAATATTGCAAAGTGCCGCACAGTTATCTGATATTGCGCAGATCAAATTAGCTCTGGCAGGACAAGTCAGCAAAGACAAACAGGAGAGTGTGGCGGCGCGATTGATGAATATGGAGTGGGATCAGATCAAGCATCAACCAAGAACAGTTTTTTTAGCGACCAGTGACAAGAAAACTGAAATTCCTGAATTAGACCCGAGGGTGAATGGTCGTGGAATGGATGAACCTGACGCAGTGATTTCTGATAGAAACAGCTCTTTATCAGCTGGAGAGATAAAGCCGGTGAAGGAAGAACCGATTCCGGGGAGTCTCAATTATTGTGCAAGAGTCTGGACGTTGCCGGCTGAATTTGGTGCCTCCGCGAGTGAGGATGCCATTCCCTACCTGCTTGCTTCTTTACTCACGAATAGCCATCTCGAACCGGTATTGCGGGGAGAGCGAAGAGCGTATGCGGCAGCCGCTGACATCGATATTGAAATAGGAATGATGACTATGTTTAGCTTTCGAGACCCAGAATTCGAACGTACAGATCAGTTTTTCATTCAATCATTTAAAGAAAGCATGGAAGGAAAAATCGAACGCGCGCTGTTTGATAGTGCCCGCCAGCGCACATTGTCTCGACTGCAGGACAAGGGGAGCTTCGATCTGCGATGTGAGAAACAGTTTGATCGGCTCGTGCAGGGCTACACGTCTGATTATTTTCAACAATTACGAGATTGTGTGGCTACAGTTTCTCTACAACAGTTTAAAGAATCGCTACCAGTCTACTTCCAGAGCACTAGTTCAACGGCCTATGCATTGGTAGCCGCCGATCGGTTATTGTAGAACCATGCGATGGACTTCGTTCAGATTGGCCTTCATTTTCGCGATGGTTTGTTCCCTGGCTTCGCCTGATGTTCGGGCGGAACAAGGCACTGACAGTTTCGCTTCTGACAATCGCAATGAGCGAGAAATGGTGCAGGCCCTGGAAGCATACGCGGTTTATAAGATGGGAAACTATATTGAGGCTTTCGAGCGATTTTTATCACTCGCTGAAATGGGTAATGTGCAGGGGATGCTCAATGTGGCGAACATGTATGCGGTTGGCGTTGGCGTGAAAGAAAATCAGCGCATCGCGACTGACTGGTACCAGAGAGCGGCCGGGAAAGGCAGCGTGATTGCGATGAAGGAATACGCAATGCGATTAGGGCAGGGCAAGGGCGTCGCGCAAGATACTAACGCGTCAGCGCGACTGTTAAAAGAGCTCGAGTCTGAAACTGGCGCTAACGGTGTTGACACTGCATCTGGCAGCAATAGGCAATTATCTTTGAATGAGATAACACCTCTCTTGGAAAGTCGACTTAAGGATTTTGATCAGGCAGCGACCGAACGATCTGCCGCGGGAATGGTCGACTGGATTCACCCGGATACTCGTATTTTAGTCGTGTTGCCAGGTACGATGAATTGGACCACACTCAATAAAATTCAACTGCAGGCACTGTGGCAGACCGGCTTTGAAACGACCGGTGAATATCACTTCCGGCGAAGTAATACGGACTACTGGATTGAGGAGTCGCGTCGGATTCGTGCTTCGTTTAAGGTGCTCGAAGAGTGGAGGTCGAATGCCGAACCGGAGAAAATCCTGCAAAGAGTAGTGATTCAAAACGAGCTGCGATTGGCGATGTATCAGGATGCTTTAAAAGTAGAAGAGTGGAAAATGCACATCCGTCAGGCGCATTGAGCACGAGAGAATCCTGGGCTGCTCGAGAAAAAAATGCCCAGTAAATTTGAAAAGCCCAATACTCACGGCGAATAGAGAGAATAACCCATCTATTTTCATTATCATTCACTGAATCTCGCGAACAGTCGCTACTGTTTGCGTCCAAGCTTCGCTCAAACCAGATCTCTTCAGAATTTCGGGAACTATTGATCTCTTAAATAGCCCATAAACTGCAACGCCTAAAAAACAATTTGGTCTACTCGCATGTTCAAAACGCTTCAATATCTGTGTCTGGCAGTGCTTTCTCTAGCGATAGTGCAGATAGTGAGTTTTGCGCAGGAAATACCCGATGGATATCGGGGCAAACCCTATAAGGCCCCCACCCCATGGAGCGCACCCGGAGCGACTACCCTGTCTTTTCCGGAGAATGTGCAAGACTTAATCGCGCAGACCGATGTCGTCCTGATCAACGTTTCCCCAATTACATTGAGTCCGGAAGGAGCGGACGGAGTTCGTACCTGGATTCCACAGCGCGGGAAGGAGATGTACAACATTCCCGGGTCTATCTGGTTGCCCAATGTGGGGTATCAAACACTGGATACGCCTATGATGGACTATTTTCAGCGCAACATGTCCAGATGGACTGGAGGCGATCTAGATCGCCCTGTACTGTTCTATTGTACGGCGGATTGCTGGATGTCTTGGAATGCGGTGAAACGCGCTGGAGAAGAATTAGGTTACACCGATGTTTATTGGTATCCGCATGGCATCGATGGATGGAAGGAAGTGAATCTGGCGCTAGAGTTGGCCACTCCCATCCCTTTTGTTGATGTGGATTCGCAATAAGCGCAATAAGCGAGCTATTCGATTCGCAAAATCGGAAATCGCTCGTTTTCTGCCTCTAGTGGGTCGAGATCGGCGCTGGTAATCGGCCTCAAGTTGCCGTCGTCAGGCGGCGCGGCCAGGATATTTAAATCCACTGCCCGGATTTCTCCAATGAGATTACCTTCTACTTCTTTGATGACGTAATAGCGGCCGTTGTACGGATCAATCCCATACTCTTTGGGCGAACGTGCAATAAACAAAAACTCGTATTCCAGATCGCCAAAGTCATCAGGCTGAATCTGGTTCTTTTTTTCATAAGGATAAGCCAGCCGACAAACCATTGGCGTACCGTCAATACATTTGAAAGGGCGCATCGACAGAAACTGATCACTGAATTGAGATTCGTCCAATGTAAATTGGATCTGCAGGTTGGATGGATTACCGGTGAGCCTAAGGGTGCCGATTTGCAATGATTCGCCTCCGGGGGTATCCAGAAACACCTTCTTTTCCCCGGGTATAAGCTCTGCGTAACTGACCATGGAATAAAACGCGAGTGCCATTACCAGCGCAATCGATTTTTTCATCTGTTTCATGACTTTCCTATTTTCATCAGGCAAAAATAAGGGGGCAGTTGCCCCCTTATTCATCATACTTCAATGCGATTTACTTGAGCAGTTTGAAGACCCACAAGCTACCACCTTGATTCAAGTGCTTGACTGTTTTCGCGACTTCACCACCCCAAAGTGGAACAGCGCCGCCCCAACCCGAGGCTACCGCCACATATTGCGTGCCATCCATTTCCCAAGTGACCGGAATTCCCACAACGCCAGAACCGGTGTTGAATTTCCAGACCTCTTCTCCAGTTTCATCATCAAATGC